>JAOUPJ010000231.1 GCA_029879945.1 Gammaproteobacteria bacterium | reverse complement strand
CACATTTACCAATATCCCCTTGCTGCGGGCCAAGCCGGCGATATGGGCGTTTAATTCTGCTTGATCGGTGGTCACCACCACCAATAGACACTGGTCGAGGTCCTGTTCACAAAATGGCCTATTCTCAATGCTGAGCATGCCGCTACTTTTCTCAAGCGCATAGATGGCCTCATCCACACTTGGGGCAAGCAGTTTAATGTTCGCCCCCCATCTCAAAAGTGTCTGCACTTTTCGCAGTGCAACCTCTCCTCCACCAACAACGAGGCAGAGGCGATTTTCTACGTTAAGAAATAGAGGTAGGTAGCTCATTGGTCAAACTTTCTCATTTTCACGTTTAGGCAAGTCTACCGTGGAATTAGCGGGTTGTGTCCAACTAAGTGAAAAACGGGTAATTATCTTTTCCGGGCCTTATTTTGAATTTAATTTTTATATACTTTGTGTTAGTTTATGGACTGCTTTAAGAGCGCTTTGGATGCGCTCGCCACATGGAAATTCAAGCTATTGATTATAATGGAAAAACAAGGCTCATACACACGAGAAGAATTACTCACCTGTGGTCACGGTGAGTTGTTTGGACCTGGAAACGCACAACTTCCCCTACCCCCTATGCTAATGTTCGACAGAATCACCCATATCTCTGAGACCGGAGGGCGATATGGAAAGGGCGAAATTGTGGCCGAATTGGATATTGATCCAGACTTATGGTTTTTTGCCTGCCACTTTGAGGGAGACCCGGTGATGCCCGGTTGTCTAGGGCTGGATGCCATGTGGCAGTTGGTCGGTTTTTTTCTGGGCTGGATGGGAGGTCCTGGTCGGGGTCGCGCCGTGGGCGCAGGTTCCGTCAAGTTCATGGGGCAAGTCACCCCCAATGTCAAGACCATCACCTATCGCGTCAGCCTGAAAAGAGTCATTATGCGCAGTTTATTTATGGGAATTGCTGATGCTATTATGGAAGCCGATGGTACCGAAATTTACAGCGCAGAAGGTTTACGAGTAGGTTTGTTTACACCTGATCAAGAATTCAAGGAATGATCGTGAGACGAGTAGTAGTAACAGGTATCGGAATAGTCACATGCATAGGCGCCAATCGTTTTGAGGTGCAGGAATCGTTACGTACCGGTAAATCGGGTATCACCTATAACGAAGAATATGAAAAATTGGGCTTCCGCTCCCGTGTCTCCGGTGAAGTGAATGTCGACACCAAAGAACTGATTGACCGAAAACTACTGCGATTTATGGGTGATGCGGCGGCATTTAGCTACATTGCCATGAAAGAAGCGATCGAAGATGCCAAGCTAGAAGACTCTATCGTATCCAATGTACGCACAGGTATTGTAGTGGGATCTGGCGGTGCCTCAACCCAAAATGTGGTATTGGCTGCCGACACATTACGTGAACGAGGGGTAAAGCGGGTTGGTCCCTATATGGTGACCCGAACCATGGGTAGCACCACTTCGGCGTGCCTGAGCACAGCCTTTAAAATAAAGGGCGTCAACTATTCCATCAGCTCAGCCTGTTCAACAAGTGCGCACTGTATTGGCAACGCTGCCGAACTGATTCAAATGGGCAAGCAAGACGTGGTCTTTGCTGGCGGCGGTGAAGAAGTGGATTGGACACTCTCCGTGCTGTTCGATGGCATGGGTGCCTTGTCTTCAAAGTATAACGATACCCCAGAAAAGGCCTCCAGACCATTTGATGTAAACCGAGACGGCTTTGTAATATCGGGTGGCGGCAGTATGCTGGTGCTAGAAGAGTTGGAACATGCACAAAAACGTGGTGCCAAGATCTATGCCGAGTTGGTTGGCTACGGGGCCACCTCGGATGGCTTTGATATGGTACAGCCTTCCGGTGAAGGGGCCATACGCTGTATGCAACAAGCCATGTCTACCGTAAACGGAAAAATTGATTATATCAATGCTCATGGCACTAGCACCCCTGTGGGTGACATGAAAGAGTTGTCCGCTATTCGCGAAGTATTCGGAGACGAAATTCCCTATATCAGCTCTACCAAATCATTGGCTGGGCACGCGTTGGGAGCGGCAGGTTCTAACGAGGCGATTTTCACCTTGCTCATGATGCAAAATAACTTTATCGCTGCCTCAGCGAATTACAATGATCCAGACCCGGATAGTATCGGTTTCCCTATTGTAAAAAATAGAATGGACAATGTGGAAATCAAGACTGCCTTATCAAACAGTTTCGGCTTCGGTGGAACAAACGCCTGTCTGATCTTTCAGAAAATGAGTTAAATGTTCAAACCGTTTTTAGATTTTGCACTTGCCTGTCGCCCAACCGTCCATAAAAACATCCTGAGTGAGATCGCCCTGGTAAATAAGTTGGGCGGTATCTTCGTTCTCTAATTGGAGTTTGTGGGTTTTCCCTGTATAGGGAATCTGTGCAGTATAGGTGCATGTTTCGGGATGATGGCTGATAGGCACAGTCAAACCCAAACCATCCGCCAATGGAATTGCTTGCAACGTGGTGAAACTGAATTCCTCCACCGTCATCGCATTCAAATAGACTGTAATCGGTGATGAATTACTGTTCACACTATCCAAAGCTAGACTGGTGCCAGAGCTGGTACTTGAATTATTGAGGGACGCCTCGTACTTATTTTCACTGCCATTAATAGAACAGCTAAGAACAAAGGAGTAGTCATAGTTAAAAATTGTATGTTTCTCTACCCCAGATCGTGTCTTTGATCCTGACCATATGTTTGATACCAGATCTTTCCCGTCCACTTTATAGCTCGTGCTCGCTTCGCAATCAAAGTCCTCAACCGCATCGAATGCCCATGATATGACCACTTTGTCCACACCACCCTCTACAATCTTGGTAACATCGAAGTCCTCTCTAAACTGTGTGGTTGCGTAAACCTGTACCTCGTGAGTTGCGACGACCGACCCTACTGACTTATCCTCCCCCCAGCATTCCAAGCTAACCAAAAAGTTACCACTATTTCCTTGTGATTTTTCAATGCTGAGGTCTAACTCAGCCAAGCCTTTTGTATTTCCTCTTCTAAGATTCAAAGGAAATTTCTTCTCCCAGGCCCTAGACTCTGAGCTCCCCCCGTCATGACACACGACTGTATTGTAGGAATCCCATCTTATCGCCGCTTTGTTGTTAAGTTCTTGATCTGTCTTTGTGTCATACTGCCTAATGTTCAGTCTGGGCAATCGAATATCTTCGTCTTCTTGAGATACATCGGCGCATGCCGTTATAAACAGTGCGAGAACCAATAATAGCTTTGCAGGTGTGAGGCAAATTTTAGTCTTGAAAAAAGTAAGCATATTTATGGCTTGATCGCTACCTAGTTAACGTTGCAGCTAGACCAGCATAGTGTGACCATCCTATATTAAGATAGGATTAATTTACTTGAATGCCAAACAGCAAAAACAAATGCAACTAATTGTTTTTATTAGCTAATTATCAACTCTTCTCAAAAAGGCACGAAGTCTCCCATTTCTTTGTCTGAATCCTGCTTTTTGCCAGAATTAATTTCCGCTAGCCTTGTAGGTCATTTTACCTTTTTTTACTCATTAAAACTCCAGACTGAGTCGACTTAATCATCGGTACGTTGAGAATTCAACTGTATAAAATTAGGTATCTAGGCATGAGTACAACAGCATTACCCAAAGGTCTAATCGATCGGGAGATCTTTGATGCGATATGCCATATGAGCGATGGACAACTACGCAATATTTACACGGAATTCTTAGACAACACCCTAATTAAGATTGCATGGTTAAAATCGGCTGCAAACGACGGGCAGTATAAAGAGATAGAGCTGTGGGCGAGAAATCTCACCAAACAAAGCGAAAACCTAGGTGCCGAGGAATTCTCTAAGATTTGCCATCAGTTAGCAGAAGATGCAAAACGCAAAGACCTACACAGCAAATCCTTTTTAATAGCAGAAATAACAAAAACTTTTCATCTTACAAAAGATGAATTGGAACTCCTCATCAGTTCGATTGAGTCTTCATGGGTTTAGAAAGAAAAACAACCATACTAATCGTTGATGATGACAAGGTAACGAGAACCGTTACCACCAAACTTCTTCAACAAGCGAACTATCACGTTGTCACCGCGTGCAACGGTTTAGAGGGAGTTGAACTTTTTCACCAACACAATCCCGAACTAGTTCTTATGGATGTTATGATGCCTGAAATGAACGGCTTTCAGGCCTGCGCAGAAATTCGTAAAAACTCTGATGTGAGCGCAACACCCATACTAATGCTAACTGGCCTAGATGATCTTGAATCCATTGAAGAGGCTTTCAATTCTGGCGCTACAGACTTTATAACAAAACCTATAAATTGGAGTCTACTGACACGCCGGATAAAGTATGCATTACGAACGAGAGAACTCTACTCTGTTCTGGAAAAAAAACAATCTATTTTACTCAAAGCTCAACATTTGGCGAAATTAGGATATTACGAGTACGACGTTTTTCAACAACGCTTGGTCTGCTCACCCGAAACACTCGTTATCCTGGGCTTCTCCCCGGACATGTCATCTATTTCAATTCAACAATTTCTAAGCAGGGTACCAAAACCTGAAAGAGAAACAATTACACAGGCGTTTGACTATGCTTTGCAAAATAGAGTCCCTGTGTTTTTTAATCATCATATTAAAAGGCCAGGTAAACCCACTCTCATAATTCATCAACAGGGTGAGCTACTTGTATCCGACAAAGAAGAAAAGATTTTTTCCATAACTATTCAAGATATAACAGAAAGAAAGCAGGTTGAGTCTGTACTGGAGTTTCAAAAATATTTTGATCCGCTGACTAAACTACCCAATAGCAAGCATATGGAGAAAAGTCTAAAAGAATTCATGCTAAATGCGGACGAAAATGAGACACTATTGGCCATTTTCATGGTAAAACCAGATCGATTTAGAGATTACAACGATACACTTGGTCCCGAGTTTGGCAATGAACTACTAAAGCTAGTATCACTTCGGCTACAATCAGTCGCGAGCGAAAGCAATACCTATATTTCGCGATACAGTGGCTCTTCATTTTCATTAATTTTTAAGGACATCTTTAGTATAGAGGAAGTAGAAGTTAGTATTGAATCTCTACTTACTAAGCTTTCTCAACCATATAAGATTTTTAATGAGGAACATCATGTCACGTTCAGCATGGGCTCCGTTCTATACCCACTCGATAACTACGATCGAGATACCCTAATCGCTGGCGCGGACCAAAGCCTTAGTATGGCGCGCAAACAAGGTGGAAATCGTTACTGCATGTATTCTCGTCAATACACGCATGAGTCTGAGAAAAAACTCAATCTAGAACGGGAGCTGCGGGTAGCGCTAAAAAGTGGTCAGTTAAAAGTTTACTATCAACCTCAAATTTCAACAAAATCAGGAGAACTTGTTGGAGTAGAAGCTTTGGCACGCTGGCTACATCCGGAAAAAGGATTCATTTCTCCGTTAGAGTTTATACCCATAGCGGAAGAAACCGACCTAATTCTAAAACTGGGCGAGCAAATTCTTAACGAGGCTTGCAATCAGGGTCACCAATGGATGAAGGATGGACTGGGTGGTATCAGGATTGGAGTAAATTTTTCACCCAGGCAGTTTAGTGATCCAAATATTGTAGACGTTGTTCAAAATGCAATTGAAGAATCTGGATTATCCCCTCATTTACTTGAAATTGAAATCACTGAGAGCATTGCTCTCGGCGACAAAGATAAGACTTTGGCAACACTCGCCTCCTTAAAAAATCTAGGGATCTGTCTGTCCATTGACGATTTTGGTACCGGATATTCTTCACTCAGCTATTTACAAGACCTTCCACTTGATACGCTAAAAATAGATAGATCATTCATCAAAGATATTGGGACAACTGCTCAAAGCGGTA
>JAOUPJ010000230.1 GCA_029879945.1 Gammaproteobacteria bacterium | reverse complement strand
ACCTTTTCGATAAGACGGGCGCGAGCACCTTCGTCACCTTTGTACTTCTCAGAAACATCTTTCCAGGCTGGTCCCACAACCTTCTTTTCTACCGAATGACAGGCCAAACACCCACTCTTACTGGCCAGGGTGAGGTCGGCAGAAGCCATCATGGGTAATGACAAAATCACGAGTGTAAAGAGCGCATAAGCGAATTTGTTCATGGTTTTCCCTCCGGGGATTTATGGTTTACACCCCTGAACTGGCTACAAAGCGTGCAAAATGGAACTCAGTCTAGGGGACTTGACTGACACTTTACGAGAATGAAGCTGAACAAAAGCTGAATGGATAAATGAAATTATGGCCAAATAATCAATGCCTTATAAATCGGCTCTAAAATACAGCGCCAACCTTATGCCCAAGAGGTTAAAAATTCCGCTCGCAGTCCGAAAACTATAAAAAGGCCTTTAAAAACAGGAAATTCAGTGACACCTGCAGAGCAGTACCAGGCGTTTCTCGATCGGGGCGAGATCAAGCAGGATCCGCGGCAACAAGGCGCATTGCACGCGCTGGAGCGGCTCTATCGGGAACTGTCCGTACCCAGACGTAAAATGAATCTGGTCAATCGCGTGCTCAAAAAAAAGATCACGCCGGTGAAGGGCCTCTACCTTTGGGGTGGAGTAGGCCGAGGCAAAACCTTTCTCATCGACCTGTGTTATGAGTCGCTCCCCTTTGAAGACAAACAACGCGTTCATTTCGGGCAATTCATGCGCGAAATCCACAGACGCCTGCAGAACATGCCCAAGCAACCCAATCCTTTAATTGTATTGGCGGAGGAGATCTCTCTAAAGATACGCGTCCTGTTTCTGGATGAATTTCACGTCGATGACATTACCGACGCCATGATCCTGGCCGAATTTTTACAGGGCCTGTTTGATCGAGGGGTCAGCTTAGTGACCACCTCTAACATCGAACCAGACAAGCTTTATCTAAACGGGCTGCAACGAACACGCTTTCTCCCTGCCATTGCCCTGATTAAGGCGAACACAGAAGTGCTGGAGCTGGATGGAAAATCAGACTACCGCCTGCAGCTGCTTGAACACGATGGCACGTACCATACGCGCGTTAATGGTAGTGAGTATTCGCTATTATCGAGTCAGTTTCACGCCCTATGTGGGGGAAACGTGGCGGAGCCCATCAAGCTCGACATCAATTTTCAAACCATCGCTGCCATTGCCGAAAAGGATGGGGTCGCCTGGTTCAGCTTCGATGAACTATGCAATAAACCCCGTAGCGCGTCTGATTACATAGAAATTGCCAAGGCCTATCACACAATACTGGTCAGTGGCATACCACAACTCAATGAGGCCCACGACGACCAGGCACAACGCTTTATTCAACTGATAGATTCCATCTACGATCACAACGTAAATCTGGTGGCCAGCGCCAATTCCCCTCCGGATCAGATCTATCACGGAAAGCGACTTGCATTCCCCTTTGAACGCACCGTCAGCCGTCTATTTGAGATGCGAAGCCACGAATATCTGGCCAAAGCGCACAAGACGCACTAGCTGCAATACACTATAATCCGACCCGGATTTGATGAAAGGAGTTTTGTATGGCCGAAACAGTTGATGATTTGACCATTGAATACACAGAAGATGGTCAAATTACCGTCAAAGAATTGGATAAGGAAGTACTCACCAAGGGGGCATGGGCCACTCTGGTCTTCCGCTATCAGGATTGGGATCGAAACAAGCAGGAATACGGCCCAGACAAATACAGTATACGCCGCTATCAGAAACGCAATGGTACCTATACACAACGGTCCAAATTCAATATTTCCAGCAAAGATCAGGCGACCAAGCTCATCGCTATCCTTAATAAGTGGATGGACGAGGAGTAATCATCCAGAAGCGAACACAACCTTAGGCAACCAGGTGGCCAACTCTGGCCAATAGGCCACCGTGCCCAAGGCAATCAGCTGAATCACAATAAATGGCGCCACTCCCCGATAGATGTCCCCCGTAGTCACCGAAGCAGGCGCGACCCCGCGCAAATAGAACAAGGCAAAACCAAATGGCGGGGTAAGGAATGAGGTCTGCAGGTTAATCGCGATCATAATACCCAGCCAGACCGGATCCAATCCCATAGCCAGCAGCACAGGCCCTACGATGGGCACTACCACAAAGGTGATCTCAATAAAATCCAGTACGAAGCCCAATAAAAACATGATGAGCATGACCACCAACATGGCACCAAATACGCCTCCGGGTAAGTCACTCAGTAAATCCCGGACGAGATCGTCACCACCAAAACCTCGGAAAACCAGAGAAAATAGCGAGGCCCCAATCAAAATCAGAAAGACCATGGCCGTGACACTGGTGGTACTCCGTACCACCTCAGTCATAACCGCTAAAGTGAGCTGCTTTCGCACTGCGGCCAAAACCATGGCCCCCACCGCCCCCACGGACGCGGCTTCAGTCGGCGTGGCCAACCCACCCAAGATGGAGCCCAGTACCGCCACAATCAGCATCAAGGGTGGCATCAAACCCCTCAGGGCTTTGATGTAGATCTCACTATTCGTGCCCAGTGCTCGCTCTTCCAAGGGGATAGCCGGCACAGCGGCAGGTTTCACGATGGCGACCCCCACGATATACAAGAGATAGAGCAGCACGAGTAGCAAGCCGGGAATCAAGGCACCCACAAAGAGGTCGCCCACCGAGACGGTTTCAGGGGAAAAGACCCCCATATCCAATTGCGCCTTTTGGTAAGACGAGGAAATCACATCACCCAGAATAACGAGCACGATAGAAGGGGGAATAATTTGCCCCAGTGTGCCCGAGGCGCAAATGGTTCCGCAGGAAAGACGCGGATCATATCCACGTTTGAGCATGGTGGGCAGCGATAGTAGACCCATGGTCACCACTGTCGCACCCACGATACCGGTGCTGGCTGCCAACAACATCCCAACTAGCGTGACAGAAATCCCCAGCCCACCGCGCAGACCACCAAATAACTGTGCCATGCTGTCCAGCAGATTCTCCGCCACCTTGGAGCGTTCCAGCATGACGCCCATGAATACGAACAATGGCACCGCCAGCAGTGTTTCGTTGGTCATCACGCCATACAAGCGATTGGGTAAGACCTCCAAAAAGGCCGGATCAAAGGTGGCGGTCTGTATACCAATAAACGCGAAGATCAATGCGGTCCCCGCCAAGGTAAGCGCCACCGGATAACCCAGTAATAGCGTAATGCACACTGCAGCGAACATGATAAGGGAGATATATTCCATCACTCACTCCCAGTATTGTTAGCTTGCAAAAGGAAAAGGGTGTTGCGCAGTATCTCTGCGATTCCTTGAAGCAGTAATAATATGGCCATCACTGGAAGCGTGGTCTTGAGCAGGTAGACCCAGGGCAGACCTCCCGCCTCACCTGACGCCTCTTTGACTTCCCAGGAATCCAACACATAACCCCAACTGCTGTAAAGGATGAAGGAGCAAACCGGCAACAGAAAGATCAGCCCGCCGATGATGTCTACGAGCGCCTTTCTTTGAGCAGACATCTCACGATAGAAAATATCGACTCGCACATGAGCATCTTGCTTTAGCGTACTCGCCGTGCCCAATAGAAATACCACGGCGTGCATATAGATCACCGATTCTTGTAAGGCGATCCAGCCCATATTGAACTGATAGCGTAGCACTACGATGACAAAGGTCTGAACGACCATCAATAAGGTTAGCCAGGCAATGGCCTTACCGACTAGATCGTTGACTTTATCGATACCAACAGTGGTGGCGTGCAACATTGTTTTCATTGATGTGTTGCGTAGTTGACGACCGGCGCGTATACCGCGCCGGCCTGGATTGTTTTATTGATGATAAGGCTTACTAAATTCATGCACGGCATCGATAAAGGCACCGGCGTGCTCAGGATTCACAAATTGATGTATGCCGTGGCCCAGATTGAACACATGGCCACTTCCTTGTCCATAGGAAGCCAGTATGGTTTGCACTTCTTCACGAATACGATCAGGTGAGGCATAAAGAACACTGGGGTCCATATTCCCTTGCAGGGCAACCCGGTCTCCTACTCGTTTTCTGGCATCACCAATATCCAGAGTCCAATCCACACCCAGTCCATCACAACCGGTATCGGCCATGGCCTCCAGCCATTGCCCGCCGCCCTTTGTAAAAAGAATCACAGGGACCTTACGACCTTCTGCTTCACGGGTCAGGCCATCGACGATCTGCTGCATATAGCGTAGCGAAAATTCTTTGTAATCCCGTGGTGTGAGCATGCCACCCCAGGTGTCAAAAATCATCAAGGCTTGCGCACCGGCAGCCACTTGCGCATTTAAATATGAAATAACACTTTGTGCAGTCACGTTTAACAGGTGATGCATCAGGTCTGGGCGGTCATAAAGCATGCCTTTGACCTTGGAATATTCTTTTGTGGAACCACCTTCCACCATATAGGTGGCCAAGGTCCAGGGACTACCGGAAAAACCGATCAAGGGGACACGTCCATCCAGTTCACGACGAATGGTGCGCACGGCATCCATCACGTATTTCAACTCACCTTCGGGATCGGGCACCCCTAAGGCCTTGACCGCCGCCTCAGTTTGCACAGGTCTTTCGAATTTCGGCCCTTCGCCCGTGGAAAAATACAGACCCAGACCCATGGCATCCGGAATAGTCAGTATGTCTGAAAATAAAATGGCGGCGTCTAAAGGATAACGCTCCAAAGGTTGCAACGTCACTTCGCACGCCAACTCTGGATTCATGCACAAGTTCATAAAACTACCGGCCTTCTCGCGTGTGGCACGGTATTCAGGCAGATAGCGTCCCGCTTGTCGCATCATCCACACGGGGGTTACATCCACAGGCTCACGTAAAAGGGCCTTCAGAAAACGATCATTTTTTAATTCAGACATGAAAAACCTACTTATTGATTAGACGCAAAGATAATCGAGGATGCCTTCGGCTGCGTTGCGTCCTTCAAAGACTGCCGTGACCACCAGGTCAGAACCACGCACCATATCGCCACCAGCGAATACTTTGGGATTAGTTGTTTGATGTTTAAATTTACCATCCGCTGGCGCCACGACACGTCCCCGTTCATCCATTTTGATATCGAAATCGGAAAACCAAGCGGCCGGACTGGGTTGAAAACCAAAAGCGACAATAACACTGTCACACGGAATGATTTCTTCTGAGCCTGGCACCACTTCAGGGCGTCGACGACCACGCTCATCCGGTTCGCCCAGCTGTGTAGTTACCACTTTCACGCCTTCCACCTTGCCCTTACCGACAATCTCCACTGGTTGGCTATTCCACTTAAATTTCACGCCCTCTTCTTTTGCGTTGGCCACTTCACGTACGGAACCAGGCATATTGGCTTCATCACGTCGGTAGGCACAAATGACCGATTCAGCACCCTGTCGAACAGATGTACGATTGCAGTCCATTGCGGTATCACCACCACCCAGAACGACAACACGCTTACCCGCCATATTGATACAGTCTTTTTCGTAACCCATGACCTTATTGGTGTTGGAAATCAGGAAGGGCAGTGCTTCATAAACTCCAGGCAAGTCTTCACCCGGAAAACCACCCTTCATATATTTGTAGGTACCCATGCCCAGAAATACTGCATCGTATTCGTCCAGCAATTGCTGGAAGGGGATGTCTTTACCTATCTCGGTGTTGAGCTTGAACTCCACACCCATTTCTTCCTGGATCTGACGTCTACGCTGAACAATTTCTTTTTCCAGTTTGAATCCGGGAATACCAAAGGTAAGCAAGCCGCCAATTTCGGGGTAACGATCAAAGACGACAGGCTTAACACCATTGCGCGCCAAGATGTCAGCACAACCTAGCCCAGCCGGACCC
>JAOUPJ010000301.1 GCA_029879945.1 Gammaproteobacteria bacterium | reverse complement strand
ACACCATCACCGAGTCTTGCAGAAGCCTGGTTACAATACTAATGTCCAGTGATGTATCCAATGTAATGATGGCAGTGGGAAAAATCGAGTTTGAATTTAAAAAATTCAAAGAAGCAATGGAAAAAGGCGAGTGGCCAAAAACGCCTGCCAAAACTTCAGAAATTAAACGCTACTAAGCTAATTATTTTTTAACCGGCTGATAGGGTGAATGACGTGTTTTGTCGTGCTCAATCATGCGGTACCGGGTAAAAGAATTTTCATCTTCAAAGTGCAAGAAGGGGTTTCCTTCGCTTTGTTCGGCCATGGTACAGGTCTGTTTTTCCGCGTAGTGATGCCCGGGCAGCACGATTGTTTGTCTGGGTAGATCGGATTCTAATTTTTTTAACGTATGAAACATCTGGTGTGGATCACCACCGGCCAAATCACATCGACCACAACCAAATACAAACAGGGTATCCCCGGCAATGAGTTTGTCCTCTATTTTATAGCAGGCCGAGCCCGGTGTATGACCCGGTGTATGTAACACATCAATCACCGTATCTCCCAATTTGATCTGATCTCCACCATGATGTGTGCACTTGGCCTGTGAAAATTGTGATGAAAAATCTGCCTCCGCCTTGAGTAGATGAATCTGGGCATCGTGGTCGCGCAGGACACGGTCTATGCCGTTGATATGGTCGTTGTGACTGTGCGTAAGTAGAATATCTGTTATTTTCGCACCCTTCCTTTCCGCAAGGTCAAGGATTTTGCTTACCTCCCAGGCCGGGTCTACGATAGCGGCCCTACCGGAATTCTTGTCGTGAATCAAATACACCAGGTTTTCCATTGGGCCTAACTCTAAAGATTCGATGCTATAGTTGGGGGTATCGCTCATCTTGTCACCACTTTGAGTTGTTTGTCTGGAAATAAAAACAGGTTCTAAATTCCCAGAATATGAAAATTTTTATCCGCAAAATAAATATGTGTATCAAACTCTGCCTAAAGCCAGGGCAGACGCAATAATTTTCATAGTCGGCTTCTCTTTTGCAATGTGCATAATGTTCTGTCATAAGGAGTTTCTCAGGTTTTGGCATCGGTTTAAAGGAATGAATGAATCGCCCTGTAGGAACTAAATTTAAGCTATAGTAATCGAAGATGATGCCGAATTAGATTGAGGTAATACCCCGCCAGGGAATGGGCTGTAACTAATCTGCGGAACACATGGAAAATCAAAAAAAACCAAAATCGCTGGACGAGCTCTTTAGCAGTTCCTCTCTAGCGGGCGCCAACGCGGCCTATCTGGAAGCAATCTACGAGCAATATCTGGCCAATCCCGCCGCAGTTGACCCGGCGTGGCGCAATTATTTCGATGGACTACCCAAAGTTAACGGAGCCAGTCATGAGATTGCCCATAGTCCGATACAGGATTCCTTTCGCCTGATTGTTAAGCAGCAAGACCAGCACAAGCGTAGTCCTACAGAATCCGTTTCCACCCTGTACACCGCAAAGCAAATGCGGGTCATTCAATTGATCAATGCCTATCGATTTCGCGGGCACGTTAAGGCCAAGGTCAATCCTTTGACGACCAGCCCACTGGAGTTTTCCCCGCTCCCCAGGTACGAGTTGACCGAAGCAGACCTGGACACAGAATTTGACACAGGACCACTTAATGGCCCCAAGCGCGCCACACTCAGAAATATCTTAAACATCCTCGAAAAGACCTATTGTGGTGCCATCGGTTCTGAATTCATGCACATGACTATCAGCGCTGAAAAACGCTGGTTACAAGAGCGCCTGGAGGGTTCCGTAGGCAGCCCCGGCCTTGATACCGAGGGTAAGAAATGGTTACTCCGTAGACTAACTGCCGCCGAAGGCCTGGAACGCTATCTACACACAAAATACGTGGGCCAGAAACGATTCTCCCTGGAGGGGGCGGAAAGTCTGATTCCCATGCTGGACCAATTGATAATCAGCGGCACCGAAGCCGGGCTGCAGGAATTCGCCATCGGCATGGCTCACCGTGGCCGCTTGAACGTGCTGGTCAATACCATGGGCAAGATTCCAACAGACTTGTTCTCAGAATTCGAGGGCAAGGCCAAAAAAGACGGAAATGGCTCTGGCGATGTGAAGTACCACCAGGGTTTTTCTTCCAATGTAAAAGTTGGAGACAAAACCGCCCATTTGGCCCTGGCATTTAATCCCTCACACCTGGAAATCGTTGGCCCTGTGGTTGAAGGCTCGGTGCGCGCGAGGCAAGACCGCCGCGGCGACAAGAAAGGTGAGGCCGTCATACCCATTATCATCCATGGTGACGCTGCCTTTGCCGGCCAGGGCGTGGTGATGGAAACACTCAATATGAGCCAGTCCCGCGGGTATTCCACCAAGGGAACGGTACATATTGTGGTCAATAATCAGATTGGTTTTACCACCTCCAATCTGCGAGACGCCCGTTCTTCCCTGTATTGCACCGATGTGGCGAAAATGGTCAACGCACCCATTTTTCATGTTAACGGCGATGACCCGGAAGCGGTCTTACTGGTCGCCAAAGTGGCAATGGAATATCGCAAAATTTTTCGCAAGGACGTGATCATCGATATGTTCTGTTATCGACGCCATGGTCACAATGAGGCCGACGAGCCGGTGGCAACTCAGCCCATGATGTATAAAATCATCAAATCCAAACCCACAACGCGAGAGATGTATGCACAATATCTGGAGCGCGAGGGTATCATTGAAAAGGTCTATGCAGATAAATGCATGAAAGACTATCGCAAGGCACTGGCCTCCAATCAAAGCGTGGTGGAAAATCTGTCGCAAGACGCCCACTACGCCTTCGCCAACGACTGGACGCCCTATCTCAACAAACCCTTGAACACCAATGTGCATACCAAGATTTCCCTGGAACGCATTCAATCCTTGATGCAACAAATGCATCAAACACCCGATGGTTTCGAACTGCATCCCACCGTGAAAAAGATCTATGACTCACGGTTACAAATGGCGGACGGAAGCCTCCCTGTAGACTGGGGATTCGCAGAAAACATGGCCTATGCCAGTTTGCTGGAAGAGGGTCACAATGTACGTCTCTCCGGGCAAGATTGTGGACGAGGAACCTTTTTTCATCGTCATTCCGTTTTGCTGAATCAAAAAGACGGCCGTACCTATGTGCCCTTGAGAAATCTCAAGGAAAAGAATGGCCACTTCCTGGTTATCAATTCACTGCTTTCAGAAGAAGCGGTATTGGCCTTTGAGTATGGGTATTCCTCGACGGACCCCCGAACCCTGACCATTTGGGAAGCCCAGTTTGGTGATTTCGCCAACGGGGCGCAAGTCGTTATCGATCAGTTCATCAGCGCAGGCGAACAAAAATGGTCGCGCCTCTCAGGCCTGGTCATGCTGCTGCCACACGGCTATGAAGGCCAGGGGCCCGAACACTCTTCGGGGCGACTGGAACGCTACTTACAATTGTGCGCACAACACAATATGCGTGTCTGTATTCCGACGAATGCCGCGCAGATTTTTCACCTGCTACGTCAACAGATGCTCGTGCACTATCGAAAACCGCTAATCGTGATGACCCCCAAGAGCCTGTTGCGACACAAACTGGCAGCCAGCCCCATCGAAAAACTGACTACGGGTCGCTTCCAACGGGTTATTCAAGATACCGCAAGCCTGGACCCGAAAAAGGTAAAACGTGTCATCATCTGCTATGGCAAGATCTACTACGACCTTTATGAAAAAAGACTGGAAGACAATCGCGAAGATGTCGCCATCATTCGTCTGGAGCAATTGTATCCCTTCCCGGAAAACGATTTGAAAGACGAGTTACTACGTTATCCCAACGCGAAACACTATACTTGGTGTCAAGATGAACCAAAAAATCAGGGGGCGTGGTTTACCAGTCAACACCATATTCGCAATCTATTAGGCAAGAAGGCCTATCTAGAATATACGGGCCGACCTTTTTCTGCATCACCCGCGACAGGCAGCCCGGCGAAGCACGTGGAAGAGCATCGGCAGATACTGCAAACCGCACTTGGCTATCCAGACTAGGAAGGGAATCCATTCATGAGCATAGAGATCAAGGTGCCCGTCTTTCCGGAATCGGTTACTGATGGAACATTGGTATCCTGGCACAAACAACCGGGAGACCCGGTTGAACAAGACGATGTCGTGGCTGAAATTGAAACCGACAAAGTGGTGTTTGAGGTCCCTGCCCCCGAAGACGGCGTGCTCGGTGAGCACATCGTGGCTGAAGGCGAC
>JAOUPJ010000229.1 GCA_029879945.1 Gammaproteobacteria bacterium | reverse complement strand
TCACCCTCCCGATCTCTAAAACAGTGACTTTAGATGACTGAACACAGGTTGTATAGGGTGTAGTTGGTTAGGCGCTTACCTTATTTTTTAAGTAGGCGAACCTCATGGATCATACTTTCTACAGAATCTATGATCAACTCTGGTTCATCATACATAATAAAGTGCCCGCTGTTCTCAGCAAATATGTGTTTACTATGACTGGATAGATTTGCGAGTTCTTTTTGTAGACTATATTCTATGATCTTCACTTTTTCTTGTTGAGTTAAGTTCTCTTTTATTTCGTCCACGCGATAATCGGGCGGAATTCGTTTGCCCGAACTGATCACAATCAATGGAAGATCATTCAATCTCGAAGGTGGTGACAGAGGAGTTTGAATACCCCCTCTCATTACACTTATCTCGTTGGTGACGGCAATCGCGGATTTTGTCAAATTCTGCACCGCCGTCTTGGAAATTAAGATGTTTTCAGGTAACACATCACCACGGTACTTTGCATCTGCAAGTTTCAATATTCGTATAATTCCCAGATGGGAAAGTACGCTGGCAAAACGCATTTGCCATTCTTGCTTGTTATAGCTTTCCCTAAGGTATTCATAGCTTCTTTCCACCCCCTGCTCGTGTGTGGAGTCTACCAATACAATGCCCGTCACATCGTTTGAAAATTTTTTATAGTAGTTCCTGACGTATATTCCGCCACGGGAATGTCCAACCAGTACATACGGGCCCGGTACCGAAGCGTTGTTTAAAAGTATGTTCAAATCATTTGATATTTCATCCAATGAATACTTCTTGTCTATACCATCACTCCAGCCCAGTCCAGCCCTATCGTAGGTGCAGGTTCGCGTCCTTTTAGATAGTTCACCCTGGATACCATACCAACTGAGGCTGTTCTCCCCCAGACCAGCCTCCATTACTATTGTTGGAGTACCCAACCCAGTGCAATAAATGTGGTATTTTAAATTCCCCACGGTAATACGCTCCCCAGGGCCCAGGTAGTTTTTTTGATCTAGGTAGGATTGAACCTGATGGTACATGAAGGTACCAAACAATGTCATACTCACCAGGAGTAGTGACAGAGTAAGAATTTTTCTCAATCTTTTTTTCTCATTTTTTTCAATTGTTTTAGATGTCGGTTTTAGAAAGACTAAGGTTACAATTGCACACTGATCAAATCTCCCACGGATACCCAATAAAAATATTTGGCTGAAAGCCTTCATCTCCGTAAGCGAAATCAGCGCGAAACACTGCCCCGGATGCAGTGATAATGCGCAACCCGGTTCCAGCGGATGCGCGAGTGACCTTACCCAACTGACTTTCCAGATCAGCAATCGTACCAATTTCATAGAAGAAGGAAAACTGTACGGCGGTTCTTACGTCTCGAATGATATAGATATCGAAGGGTGTAAATTCATCAGTAACGTTCCAGCGAAACTCACTGCCGAAAAACAGGGTGTGTGCACCGGAGTATCGCCCTTGCGAATAACTGCGCAGTCGTCCAAAACCACCCAGCGAGGTGGCAGTTCCGTACTTATTGTTGGCGATGGTGTTGTCCACCAGTGATTCGCATTGGGCCTTTTTGACGGGATCAGGGTTCACGCCACAATCGGTACCCAGATCCTGCATTATGGCCGCTCGATCAGTAACGCCTTCGCTCAAAACTGTCGCGTCGGATTTGAACAGATTGAAGGCCCAGGTACTGCGTTTACCAATCGGCAGATACAGGCTCGCATTGATATCACTGAGGATGTGTTCTGGATGACTTTGATTTTTCTCTTGATACCAGCCACTTATACCTAATCGGAAACCATTGCGTGGATCGTTATAGTCATCGGTAAGATCTAGCAAGAAGCCAACAATTTTCTGTTCACCAGAGTGTGTTTCGGGATTTTCTGATTCAAATATGACATTGCCCTTTGAGTCCCTAGCTGACTTCAACTTAAACCACAGCTTGTAATAGGCGCTATAAAATTCAAGTCGACGGTTGAAAAAGGTCGCCGCCAATCTCACACCCAGGGAGCCTGTGTCGGTTATATCGATGAGGGTGTAGTCGTCTTTATCGCCTCGCATGCCGCGCTGGTTGTAACTGGTAACACTAGCTGCACTGATCGAGCTAAAGCCCAGTTCCATGATCAGCGTTTCCTTGAGCAGGTGAATATCGTCCAGTGCAAGCCCCGCCCCTTTAACATCCCCTCCCAATATGAGTCCATAGGCATCCAGATAGGTGTTATTTATATTGCTCATTCCTCCCACCAGGCTCAAACCGGAACCGAGCCCCGGTAGACTATAAGGAAAGGGAAATATGGCGTAGCCTTCCTGAGTCTCAAACTGGTTTTTGCGTCGGTCGGGATTCAACTCCAGTTGGTCCGCGTAGCACAGTAGTGGCGAAAGCAACAGAAAAGTGATGGAAACTCGCCAGACTTTGCTTAGACTATCCACAACGTTCCCGCAAATCGGCATAATTTGAGTTCACCCGTTAAGGCCAATGAAACTGTATACATTCTAGCTCAAATACAGTCGGAACAGCGTGGACTATGTGATTTATTGTCTAAGACTTGATCAATATAGGAAGAGGACTAAGGACTAACGTGAGGTCAGATCTCAATAATCACAAATTGTGTGATCAATGAGACCTGACTTTTCTGTTTTACTGAATAGCGACCTTAATATCGACATTGCGTGTTTGGTCAATGGTAAACGTTCCGCCATCAAAATTGGAATCCACCACACCAGACTGGACGCGTGACAGCACAATGCGAACGTCACACACTGTACCAGCAGCAAGGTTTGTGGGCACCAGACTGGACGCTGAGAAAGTCGCTATCCCGGATGAATCCCGTACACTCGGAAGCGATATCTTCGATTCACCCCCCGCACAATAGTTGATCGCACTGATAGTCATTGATCTTCGGCTATTTGTTTCCGGGTTCCATACAATGCTTACTTGCTCGGTATCACTGTAAGAAGTTCCGGATGCGGGCGCTTCAATATTGAAGGGTGGAGGCAAATAGGCATATGAGTTTGTTGCAGAGACACCTTCTCTACGGTCGAACATAACTTGTACCTTGGTTCCTGCGTCATTACCTGCAGAAATAGAAGTCTCGTAGGTAATGTCTCCTAGTAGAGTCTTATTTTTTTGAAGAAGTTTTTGGATGCCGCGGGCCGAGGCACTTAGGGTATCCCCATCTGATAAATCAACAACGGTGTTGGAGAGAGGTCCCATGGTGAGCTGCACATTCACATCCACCACCCCGTATTGATTTGCGGTAGCGTCAATATTCGCATATATTCCGGCTGTTCTAAGATTTGAAGATTCCTGGCTCTCACAACCTATAAGGAGAAACAGCGCAAACATTATGGTCCCTATCGAAATCGCACGTTTGTAAATACTATTTTTCATGATCATTCTCCTCTTTACTCACACTCGTAATAACTAGCTTACTTACGGAGTTCTGAGTAGTTGTTACAAAGCGTTCAAACCTGTTAGCGTTCCAGCTTACTGATTTTCAAGGCGTAGTAAATCGTTTTCTAGCGGTGTAACGCAGGAGGTATGGTCGTGTATCAATCGCTGATACAGGGCCTAAGAATGAGGATGAGCTGATAGAATTGGTCTAGCCTAAACTTCATCGTTTAAAAAACGGATGCAGATGAATAACTAGCGTATCCGAGTTCGAGGACTTATAGCGAATTATTGACCTAACTCAGCCAAACTGTTTTTCGAAGGTGTTAATTTCTTTAACCGAGGCAATCCGAAAAACCGTTTTTCCCTTCGCAGCACCTTGAATTTTTTCGAATAACTCAGGCGTCCAGAATTTGCGAGACAGGCGCAGATACTTCCAGCCCGCCAACGTACCCTTCCACACCGAGCTACCCTCTGGCCACCCTTCCGGTTTTACATACGGGCTTTTTAAGAGGCGTTTTGTCACCCACCAATAGTGGACACGATATGGTAAATCAACATAGACGAGTGTGTCCGCCGCGTCGATACGGGCCCAGAAAGACTCCAATGTGCCCAAGCCATCAATAATCCAGCTATCTTCAGAGACTATTTCAGCGTGCTTCTTGGAATATTCATCGCGAGAAACTCGTTCACCGTTCTTTTTGTACTCGATTAAGTCCAGCGGATATAGCTTGACACCCGTTTGCTTCGCGAGCGCTCTACTCAAGGTAGACTTTCCCCCACCTGGTTTACCAAATACGGCGATTTTTTTCATCTCGCATCATCTCCCATTGTATAGACGAGCTCGTCGAACTGGCCAAGGCACAATCTTAAAGGACAGATCGACGGATTTCTACATAATCGGGATTTATTCGTTTTCCACAATTTCCCTACGCCCCAACTGGGGGACTTGCTATAATTACACGACCTCAATCCTTCTCAACCACTGAGTATTTCAAATACTATGCACGGTTCCGTCGGTTACACAGATGCTCCCAGTTCCAATCTCAATGATTGGCAGAATGTAAAATCACTTTTGCCCTATCTTTGGGAATACAAGGGCCGCGTTCTGCTTGCCCTGGCCTGTCTGGTACTGGCCAAAGTCGCAAATGTGGGTGTGCCCATCGTTTTAAAGGATATCGTCGATAGCCTGAATCTGAACGTGCAATCAATCCTGATTTACCCCACCCTACTATTAGTAGGCTACGGTGCCCTGCGTATCGCCAGTTCGGCGTTCAACGAATTAAGGGATGTGCTATTCACCCGAGTGCGCTATCGGGCCATGAGACGGCTCACCATACGCACCATGGAACATCTACACAATCTTTCCCTGCGTTTTCATCTGGAGCGCAAAACCGGGGCAATCAGTCGTGACCTGCAACGGGGCGCGACCAGCTTAAGTTCACTCCTTAACTATTTTACTTTCAGTATCATTCCCGTCGTTGTGGAGTTTGGCCTGGTGGCTGCCTACCTGCTGACGAGTTACGATGGCATTTTCACGGTTCTCATCTTTTCCTGCGTGTTGGTGTATGTGTTATTCACCCTCGCCGTCATGAATTGGCGCATGAATCATCGACAGGAAATGAATCAACACGAGTCCAATGCCAACAATATCGCCATGGACAGTCTTATAAATTACGAAACGGTAAAATACTTTAATAATGAAGAACTGGAAAAGAGACGCACCGACGAACATCTAGGCAAATGGGAAAACAGCGCAGTGAAGGCACAAACCTCCATGTCGCTCCTTAATTTTGGTCAGGGCGCCATTATTGCTGTTGGCGTCACCCTGGTTATGATGGCTGCTGCTAGCCAGGTACAGAAAGGGACCATGACCCTGGGTGACCTGGTTCTGGTCAACACATTCTTGTTACAGCTGTTCATCCCTCTGGGTATGTTGGGTATCATCTATCGACAAATACGCTATTCCCTCACCGATATGGATCATCTGGTTAAGCTCCTTGAAGAGGTCCCTGAGATTAAAGATGCGGCAGACGCTCCCTCCTTGCTTGTGGAGAAGGGACATGTGAAATTCGATCACGTCAATTTTTCCTATAACAAAGATCGTAGTATTCTTAAAGATATCAGTTTTGAAATCCCTCCTGGCAACAAATTGGCGATCGTGGGTGCCAGTGGCGCAGGCAAATCTACGATTGCACGCCTGTTGTTTCGTTTCTATGAAATCAATCAAGGTCAAATTCTTATCGACGGACAGGATATCCGCAGCGTTGCTGCGCAGAGTCTCAGAGAAAACATCGGTATCGTTCCCCAAGACACGGTGCTTTTTAATGAAAGTATTTACTACAATATACTTTACGCCAAACCGGACGCGAGCGAAACCGAAGTCCACCAGGCCGCAGCCATGGCCAATATCCATGAGTTTATCACAGGCCTTCCGCAGGGATACGACACCAAAGTTGGGGAACGTGGGTTAAAACTTTCGGGCGG
>JAOUPJ010000030.1 GCA_029879945.1 Gammaproteobacteria bacterium | reverse complement strand
AACGTCACCACCGTGAAACACCGCATCGTATAGAGAACGGTCTGGCCGATGTAGGTATTGTGTGGACTACCGAGATTCTTGAAGCGGTTACAGAAAAGAGAGCCATCGAAGGTGTAGAAATACCTGCGCCTTACAACAAGGCAGAAAAAGTTGGCTACGCTTTGGGGATTCTAAAAGACGGTCGTAACCAAAAAAATGCACAGCGCTACATGGAATATCTGGCGACAGATACCGCTCAAAATATCTATGCCAAATACGGTTTCGTGAAAGCGACCAAAGAAGAGTTGAAATCTAAACCTTTATAAAGATTCGCTTAGTAGAAAAAATAGAGGCCTTTCGGCCTCTTTTTTTTACATTTGAATTTCGATTGCCGCGGGAGGCGAGCTGACTTGTGGTCGGTGTGTATTTTTCAGAACCCGTCCTATCATTTTCATCACTTCGTTCACGCTGATCTGGTCCATAATATTCCTGCCGTGGGCCCTTATCCCCCAATCTAATTCTTCCAGAGGCTTTTTATACTCGTCAAGAATACATTGTGGGTATACGTTTATCGTTTTGTCTAAATCATTATAAGGCCCGGTTTGATAGGGATTGGTTGCAGCGTGCAGGGCTATCACGGGTGTGCCAACGGCGGTGGCGACATGGCACGGCCCGGAGTCGCTGCTGAGTAGCAAGTCGACCTGTTGTATTACGGCTGGAAACTGCTTGAGATTGGTTTTCCCGGAAAGATCTATGGGTTTGTGTTTTACACTCTCATAAATGCGCTTGGCGATGTCTTTCTCGTATTCACTGGGGCCGCTGACAAGAACTGTTTGGAGATTCTGTTCGCCAAGTTGGTCTATGACGTGTACAAAATTTTCGGTTGACCAGTTTCTGTGTACGCGCTTTGAAGGGCTGGATGCCGCGTTGATAGCAACAATTTTTTTTTCACTCGGTAGATGTGAGCGAGCGAATTCAAGGGCCTCATCCGGAATGCTAATCAACCAGTTTTTTGTGCCGTCTGGCACGCCAAGTTCTAATGCGAAGGCAAAAAAATCGTCTACCTGGTGCTGTGCTGGAGGGACTTTTACAGGATGATTAATGACAAGGCTATGCAGTTCTTTTGCGCGGGATTTGTCAAATCCCAGTCGATGAGTCGCGGGTATGGCGGTGGCGATGAGATTGGAGCGTAGTGATGTTTGCATATGCAGTAATACATCAAATTTTCGCCCACTCAATTTTTTTTTAAGCTCAAAGAAAGACGGAATACTTTTGTTCTTGTTAAAGGGAATAAACTCAATGCCGGGCATCCCCTTTAACAACAAGTGCTCCACTGTACCAATAATCCAGGTGATTTTTGTTTGTGGCCAGTGTTTTTGAATCGCCAGAACAGTGGGAATGGCCTGGCAAACATCGCCGATGGCCGACAATCTCAGTATGCAGATCGATTCGGGCGGCGACTTGAAGTCCAAGGCCATATCAGGTGATTTCAACGATATTAACCGGGATGGTTTTTTCCTTGTGCGCGGCCGCAGCCTTGGCATCAAAGCCTTCCCAGTTGGAAAAGTCATAATGCGCATAGGCATCGCAGCGTTTGCAAAGTTCGAGTTGATCACGCCGGCCGGCGTCAAGCAGCTCTCTGCATCGAGCCATTTCCTGTCCATTCCATATATCTAGAACGTTTTCGGTTTTGGCGTCCCCTACAATTTGCCTTCCAATTGAATCCCAGCAGCATAGTGTGCAAGTGCCATCGACATAAAAAAACATTTCGTCTTTAACTTTGACACAGGGTAGATTCGTGGATTCTGTTTGTCCTTCCCATGGATAGCTGTAAAGGGATGTAAAGACAATATTGTCGGGTGAGTATTGTTCCCAGTAGGCCTTAAACTCTTTTTGTTCTTCCTCAGTGCCGGGCAACTTGATCATGCGTACTTCGGTGTGTATCGGTGCGCCAGAGGATTTCACCTGCTCCAAAAAATACCTGACATGCTTGTACACCTTGTCGTAACTGATGCCGCGAGATTCGTCAAAGGTTTCCTTGCGAAAACCGTCTATGCTAAAGCGCATGACATTTACGCCAGAATCGAGGATTTGATCGGCCACTTTTTGCGTAAGCATGCTGCCATTGGTGTTGAATTCCACCTGCGCTGTAGGGTCCTTTTTCATGTAGCGTACTATTTCAGGCATGCGTTTATCAGCGAAGGGTTCATTCAATAAAAAAGGCCTGTATATAGCGCCGATATCGCGTGTGTCATCGATGATCTTTTTCCATAGCCAATCTTCCATATACTTGGGTTGGCGCAAGGTATTTTTTTGTGGACAAAACCAGCACTTTGCATTGCACATAATAGTGGTTTCAATCTCTACATACTTGGGTGTTTTTGCGTAGACGTTACGTTGTGGTCTAGGGCGATCAGCTGCCAAACTCATGCAATTCCTTCCTTAATAAATTCAAAACATTTATCGGATGCGCCTGCCTGTTGCTCTATATAGTTGCAGGCCTCGGCGCCAACTTTTTCGCGTAGGGCGTCATCTTGCAAAAATCGATTCAGTAAAACTGAAAAATCTTCCTCGGTGCGTATGGAAAAACATTTTCCATTTTCGATCAGGTCCATGGCCTCTGGTGAATTTTGATAAAACGGACCAACAATGGTGGGGGTACCCATGGCCGAGGGCTCCATCACATTGTGCACGCCCTTTCCAAAAGCGCCTCCTACATAGGCCAGGTCGGCGTAGGTATACAGCGCGGAAAGATGTCCAACGGTGTTAATAACCAATACGTCAAAGGGTTCGTTGCTCTCTCCTGAAATCTCGGTAAATCGTTTTACGGCAAAATCAGAAAACGCCTTTTCTATAGCGATCAAGTGAGGTTCGTCTGTCTCATGGGGTGCAATGATCAGAAACAGGTTTTTATAGGTCTTCAAGGCCTTTATTAGTGGGCCATTGATATGTTCCTCATCGGCAGGCCAGCTGCTGCCGACCAGGAAGACAGTCTTTTCTTTTATAAAACGTGGAAGATCGGGGGCAACGACCTGTCTGCGTCTATCCAGAACGCTATCGAACCGAGTGTCACCTACGTTTATGACATGCTGATGCTCGGGACATGTCTCCAAAAAACGGAGTTTATCATCTTCTGAAACTGTGAAAATGCCATCGATATTGGCGTACAAGCTCTGGTAAAGCGAGCGGCCCAAACGAGAAGTCACACGTTTGGATTTCATATGTAGCGTCGCTGAAATGAGATAGATGGGTATATTCTGTTTTTTACTTTCCCATATGGCGTTGGGCCAAAGATCGAATTTTACTAAGACCAGGGCCCTGGGTTGAAACAATTTTATCAGGCGCTTGATATTGGGCTTGGTGTCCAAAGGGATAAAGTCTGCAACGACCAGGTCCGGATATTGTGCCCGCCTTTTTTGTGCCCAATTATAGCCGGTGATAGAAGTAACGGTGAGGGCGCACTGAAATCCAGCAGCCATAAATCGTTCCATAACGGGCATGGCTTGTAGATACTCCCCGGCACTGGCGACATGAAACCATAACAGAGGTTTGGACGGGTCTCTATTTGTGACTTGTTGCTCCAGTCTTTCCCAAAGCCCTTCTTGGCCGGCGAGGGTGGCGCGAGTCTTCTGATTCTTTAACGCGCTAAACTTTGCGCCCAACAGTAGAGTGGGGAGCAATAGATTGGAATATGTGATTTGCCAGAGAGTCGAATTTCGCACGAAACACCGTCCTTATGCCTGGTGGAATTATGCCACAGCGGCATTTATCACTCCATCTACTGGCTCACAACTCAGACAATTTGGGCCTATTTCCTGATATCCATACCCGGCCTGTGAATAAAATGAACTGAAAGTGTTCATTTCATTCACTCACAACTAGCATTTTTTACGATTTTTCTGGGTTTCTTTCACGATGAGGGTGTTTTGTGGTAGTTTCTGCAAGATTTTCTCATCATTAACTAACACCTTTGCCCGTGTTTGGTTATAATTTCGCTCTTTTGTGCCCAAGGATTGCTCCCCGAAGGTCTGGTCAATGGTGGAGAAAAGCGCCCCTGTAGGCGTTTAATATCATGTAACCAATTGAAATATAAAACGAATTAAAAATTGGTTCTGGGTTAAGATTTATTTGTCTTTTAGTTGAGGAGGGATTATGTCCGCCAAGCATCCCGTTGTGTGTGTTACCGGTTCTTCCGGTGCAGGTACCACAACTGTTAAAAATGCGTTTGAACACATCTTCCGCAGGGAAGGTATTAGCCCCATCGTGGTAGAAGGCGATAGCTTTCACCGTTTTGACCGTAAGGACATGAAAGCAGCGATTGCTGCCGCTCAAGAAGAAGGACGTGTCCTGAGCCATTTTGGGCCTGAAGGAAATCACTTCGAGAAGCTGGAAGAACTCTTTCGCGTCTATGGTGAGACCGGTACCGGTCAGACACGCAAGTACATCCACTCACCCGAAGAAGGTGCCCCCTATGGACAAGAGCCTGGTACCTTTACTCCCTGGGAAACCATCCCCGAAGGAAACGATCTGCTATTCTATGAAGGCCTGCATGGCGGCGTGGTTGATCAGAAAGTAAATGTGGCTCGATATGTGGACCTGCTCATTGGTGTGGTTCCCATAGTGAACCTGGAGTGGATACAGAAAATCCATCGTGATACAGCCCAACGGGGTTACTCCACTGAGGCTGTCACCGATACCATTCTGCGCCGTATGCACGATTATGTGCACTACATCACGCCACAATTTTCTCGTACCCATGTTAACTTTCAGCGTGTGCCGACTGTAGATACCTCTAATCCCTTTATTGCTAGAGATATTCCTACTCCGGACGAGAGTTTCATAGTGATACGTTTCCGTGAGCCCAATAAGGTAGATTTCCCTTATCTTCTAAACATGATAAAGGACTCATTCATGTCACGCCCCAACACCTTGGTTGTACCAGGCGGGAAGATGGGATTTGCCATGGAAACCATTTTGACTCCTATGATCCATAACTTGATAGAGCGAAAGCGCAAAGAAAGTTGATAGGAATTGGTAAGAAAAAAAGCCTGCTTAGTCAGGCTTTTTTTTTGCCTCGTCGTTGAGCGCATCCAGTTCCAAGAGGAGTCTGGCCTTTTCTTCTTTTGCTATTTTTTGCCAATGAACGCCTGTTATGGCGCCTTCCATGGCATAAAGCATATTGAGGCTGGCGGGTTTGCCTTGGGTTTTCAAGGCGATGAGGGCCCTTACCGACCCCAGGGCCTTGAGTTTTTCAAGGCTATCTATTCCTATATCAATCAGCCACTGCGCTGATTTGGGGCCCAAATTGGCGGCTTTGGCAAGGTCGGAAGCGCTGTTAGCCATTAGGCGGTTCGTAGAGCATCCAGCCTGTCAGTATTACAATCAGGCGGGTCAGTATGATGCCCTTTCCCTGCAATTGATGCATCTGCCTTTCGGTGTTGTTCCCTTTAGAGAGCTGGATCCCGATTTTGATCTGTAAAAAATAGAGCACAAAAAGCGTCAAGACGAGTCCAAAGTGCATCCACACCAGGAAGGTAAGAATTTCACCGTTATCGAGTAGTCTGTCTTTCCAGTCCCTGTTCATATAGAGATAAAAGGGCATGGCGAAGTCAAATAACATCACTAGCCCCATGCTACCTTTGTGAAACCAGCGTATGTGATAGAGTTTAAACGCGGCCAGCATCAGGCCGAAGGTGGCAAAGGCTGCAATAACGGTTTCTGCATATGTCATGTCTGTTTCCTAGTTTTTTCGCTTTTCAGATTGGCGATGTGGGTTTCCAGTTCTTCCAGCGCTTCACGTATCTCGTGTAACTTAATTTCGGCTATTGCTCCGCCATCTGCTTTCTGTCGCTCCCTCTTTACGGTCGCCTGGGCCTCTTCCATGCTGCTTAAGATTATGCCGATGAGCATATTGAATATGACGAAGGTCGCCAAAAGCACAAAGCTGACGAAATAAATCCAGGCCCATGGGTAGAGTTCCATACCCTTATACATGAGGTCAGTCCAGTCCTCCAGGGTTAAGGTGCGAAACAGACTGAGTAGCGAAATGTGCAGCGTACCCCAATGCTGAGGATCGTGTTGACCAAAGAGGGTAGTACCAATTACCGCATAGATATAGAAAAGCAGGCTGGCCAGTATGCCCATTTGACCTACGCGGGGAATGCTATGCAACAGGGCCATTACCATCACCTGCATACTGGGTAACGCAGAAAGCAGTCTGAGTACGCGAAGTAAACGAATGAGCCGCAAAACAGTGGTCTGGTTCTCAACACCTGGTACAAACGCTGCCGCCACAATGAGAAAGTCAAAGACATTCCATCCACTTTTGAAAAAGTTCTGGGGCTTGCTTCCACAGGCGGTGATTTTGAGCAAAATTTCAATTACGAATACCGCAAGACAGAATCGATCCATGCTGTGCAGAAGAGCGCCGTATTGCCCTGAAAGCCCTGGATAGGTCTCCATGCCGATCAGGGCGGCGTTTAATAAGATTATGAAAATTATAAAATTTTGGAAAAACCGAGACGAAACGATTGTTTTTGCTTTGGCGACCAGCATAAATCCTTTTCCTAGATACAGTGCCCATAGATAGGCTGCTGATTATAGGCAGGCGGGCTAAAAAGTACAGCCGCTCCCCCTCCCATGTTAAACTTCGATCTTTTCAACAGTATAAGCACAGCGCCCATGCTTTTGATGATCGACAACTATGACTCCTTTACCTATAACCTGGTTCAATATCTGGGAGAGTTGGGTGCAGATGTGCAAGTGCGTCGAAATGACCAGGTCAGCGTCGCGGAGATAGAAAAACTGGCACCCAGCCATTTAGTGATCTCACCGGGGCCCTGCACGCCCAATGACGCCGGTGTATCCATGGAGGCCATACGCCACTTCGCGGGTAAAATTCCGATTTTTGGTGTCTGCTTAGGCCACCAGAGTATTGGTCAGGTCTTTGGGGGCAAGATTGTCCACGCCAGCTCTATCATGCACGGCAAAACCTCGCTCATTCATCACAAGAATATTGGTGTCTTTAAGGGGCTTGAAAATCCACTGCAGCAGACACGCTACCACTCCCTGGTCATTGAAAAGGACACGCTTCCGAGTTGCCTGGAAATTACGGCTTGGGTGAACCAAGAAAACGGGGAGATGGGAGAAATCATGGGTGTGCGCCATAAAGAACTGGCGGTGGAAGGAGTGCAATTCCATCCCGAATCAATACTCTCGGACAGTGGTCACAGATTACTAAAAAATTTTCTAGAACGATAAGGGGTTAGGATCATGGACATGCAACAAGCCATACGCGCCGTGACGGAACGTCAGAATTTGAGTGAGGCCGACATGATGGAAGTAATGAAGACCATCATGGGTGGCGACGCCACACAATCACAAATAGGCGGGTTTCTCATTGGTCTGCGCATGAAAGGCGAAACGGTAGACGAGATCACCGCAGCGGCCAAGGTCATGCGTAGTCTGGCTGCCAAGGTGGATGTGGACGTTCCTAACCTGGTTGACACCTGTGGAACGGGTGGTGATGGCGCCAGCACGTTCAATATTTCGACTGCCAGCGCCTTGGTTGCAGCCGCTGCTGGGGCCCATGTAGCAAAGCATGGCAACCGATCTGTCTCCAGTAGTTCAGGCAGCGCCGATCTTCTCATGGAAGCCGGGGTGAATCTGGAGTTGACCCCTGAGCAAGTCGCCCAATGCGTTAAAGAAGTGGGCCTGGGTTTCATGTTTGCGCCGAAACACCATAGTGCGATGAAGCACGCAATCGGTCCGCGTCGCGAAATGGGAGTGCGTACCATCTTCAATGTGTTGGGCCCGCTGACCAATCCAGCCTCCGCACCGAACCAGGTGTTGGGTGTGTTCTCAGATGAATGGTTAGAGCCCTTGGCTCAAGTGCTTAAGCAACTGGGCAGTCGACATGTGCTGGTGGTGCATTCTGACGATGGCATGGACGAGATCAGCATCGGTGCCGACACCCATGTCGTCGAGCTGAAGGACGGAGACATCTCTCGTTATCGCATCTCACCTGAGGGCTTCGGCATGGCCAAGAGCCGGGTCTCAGACTTGGCCGTAGACAGCCCCAAGGCCTCTCTGGAAATGATCATGTCAGTTTTGAACAATCAGGACTGTTCTGCCCGGGATATCGTGGCCCTCAACGCAGGCGCGGCGATCTATGTGGCAGGATGCGCCCATTCGCTTGCAGAGGGTGTAGAGAAGGCGCTGGAAGTGATTGCATCCGGCGCCGCCAAGGCCAAGCTCCAGCAACTGGTCAAGTTTACGCAGGGCAAGGTCTGATATGTCTGTGAATCCCCCAGACATTCTGAAAAAGATTCTCAAGCGCAAGCACGAGGAGGTCTCCGAGCGCAAGAGCCACAGGGATTTGGCCAGCCTCAAGGCCAGTCTCGCAGACATGCCGGATGTTTTGGGTTTTGAGCGTGCGCTGCGCTCGTCCATAGACCAGGGACGTGCCGCTGTCATTGCCGAGATCAAGAAGGCCTCACCGAGCAAGGGTGTGCTGAGGGAGAATTTTGATCCTGCCGCAATCGCTAAGAGTTATGCCCTGGGAGGAGCCAGCTGCCTCTCTGTGCTCACAGATGTGGACTTTTTCCAGGGCGCGGACGCCTATCTTCAAGCGGCCAAGGTCGCCGCCAATATTCCCGTATTACGTAAAGACTTTATGGTGGACGAGTACCAGATCGTCGAGGCGCGATGCTTGGGCGCAGATTGCATCTTGTTAATTGTCTCGGCCCTCGATGACACCGAACTCAAGGCCTTCAATCAGCTTGCAAAGGAATTGACGCTGGATGTGTTGGTAGAGGTACACGATGAGGCGGAGCTGGATCGCGCGCTGGCCCTGGATCTGTCTATGGTGGGTATCAATAACCGAAATTTACGCACCTTCGAGGTGAGTTTGGAAACCACCTTGTCTCTGTTACACAAGATTTCCGCAGACACCTTGGTAGTCACTGAGAGTGGTATTTTGGCCAAAGAAGACGTGGCCCTTATGCAGTCCAAACGGGTGAATAGCTTTCTGGTTGGGGAGGCCTTTATGCGGGCCACCGATCCAGGCGAGAAATTGCGAGAGCTGTTTTTCGACTAGCGGGTGCCAAAGACAACGATTGTCTTACCGGACACAGAGACCAGTCCCTGATCTTCCAGTTCTTTCAGAACGCGTCCGGCCATTTCGCGGGAGCAGCCAACAATACGCCCCAGTTCCTGGCGTGTGATCTTGATCTGCATACCATCTGGATGGGTGAGTGAATCGGGCTCTTTGCTGAGATCCAGTAAGGTGCGGGCGATACGGCCAGCCACGTCCATAAACGCCAGGTCACCGACCTTGCGACTGGTTTTGCGTAGTCGAGTGGCCATCTGTCCGGCCAATTCAAACAACAGATCCGGATCTTCATTGGTGAGCGTACGAAAACGGCTGTAGGAAATTTCGGCCAGGCTGCATTCGTTGCGGGCCTTGACCCAGGCGCTGCGGGTTTTTTGCTTGTCGAAAAGCCCCATCTCGCCGAAAAAATCGCCCTTGTTCAGATAGGCCAACACGATCTCATGGCCATCATCGTCTTCCATGAGTACGGCCACAGAGCCATCTACGATGTAGTAGAGTACATCGGGGGTGTCGCCTGCATAGATGATCAGGCTTTTGGCGGGATAGCGTCTACGATGACAATGGGATAAAAAACGATCGATAGTTTGGTTATCTTCTTGATTTCCATCTTGGTTTGCTGTTTGGTTTACTGCGCCAGACATCGCTCTCCCCTTGCACTATGGCATTCTCGTTTGCCCCTCCACCTTCTGAAACGGCATTCTGTGATAGCATATCGGCAGTATTTGTGTGGAGCTGAAGTATGCGGACAACGGTGAAATGGGTGGATGGCGTCATGTTTCTCGGGGAAACCGGCAGCGGTCACGCTGTGGTAATGGATGGTCCACCCGAGGGGGGCGGGAAAAACTTGGGAGTAAGACCCATGGAAATGCTGCTGCTTGGTATGGGTGGTTGCACGTCCTATGACGTGGTCTCCATACTCAAGAAGGCGCGTCAACCCATTGTGCACTGTGAGGCGCAGATCGAAGCGGAACGCGCTGAAACAGTACCCAAAGTATTCACCAAGATTCACGTCCACTTTGTGGTAACAGGCCGTGAGGGCCTCAAAGATTCGCAGGTGGAGCGGGCAGTAAAACTCTCGTCGGAAAAGTATTGCTCCGCCTCCATCATGTTGGGTAAGGCCGCTGAAGTCACTCACGATTACGAGGTGATCATAGAGCCATGAGTGCAAGCCGCCCTACCCATCTTGGTCTGCGCCATGTTGCGCTCTATGTACAGGATCTCCAGGCCTGTGAGCGTTTCTATGTGGACTTGTTCGGCATGCATGTCGAGTGGCGTCCGGACGAGGACAATGTCTATCTCTGTTCGGGCTGTGACAACCTGGCGCTTCATAAAGCGGCCAGCCCTCTGGAGGGATTCCAAAAACTTGATCACATCGGCTTCATTGTGAAGACCATGGACGAGGTGGACCAGTGGTTCGAGTTTCTGGTCTCGCATGATGTGAAGATTCGTAACCAACCTCGCACACATCGTGACGGGGCCCGCAGTTTTTACTGCTTTGATCCGGACGGCACCGTCGTACAAGTCATCTTTCATCCACCGATCAGTGGAATAAGTGTTCAGTAAGCCAGGCTTGGGGGCAAGTTTTTCTATGTCCAATTATCGTTTAGGTGTACAATTTTGCCCCTAAGGACTTGGGTACATGGTTGTTGCTCTGTAATTTATTGTTTTAGAAAGAAAAAAGAGAAATTTTATGGTCGAACAGAAGAGCAAACTCAAGCTCCATGGCTTCAATAATCTTACCAAAACTCTGAGCTTCAATATCTACGATATCTGCTACACGCGTACCGAGAAAGATCGTCGCGAGTACATTGAATATATTGATGAAGAGTACAACGCCGAACGTCTTACCAAGATTCTGACTGAAGTAGCGAATTTGATCGGGGCCAATATCCTGAATGTCGCCCACCAGGACTACGATCCCCAGGGGGCCAGTGTCACCATACTGATTTCAGAGGAGCCCGTGGCCAGTGAGGGGATCGCCAAGAAAGTCGACAACTTGGAAGAGCCAGGGCCCTTGCCCGAAACAGTCGTTGCGCATTTAGACAAGAGCCATATTACGGTACATACCTACCCAGAGAGCCACCCGTATAAAGGGGTGAGCACGTTTCGTGTAGACATCGATGTGTCAACCTGTGGCCGTATCTCGCCACTGCGCGCCTTGAATTTTCTGATCCACAGTTTTGATTCAGATATCGTCATCATGGACTATCGTGTACGTGGTTTTACACGCGACGTGGCCGGTAACAAGCATTTTATCGATCACCCCATCACATCTATCCAGAACTATATTTCTGATGATACGCAGGATCGATATCAAATGATCGATGTGAATATCTACCAGGAAAATATCTTTCACACCAAGATGGTTCTCAAGGAATTGGATTTGGATAATTATCTGTTTGAAAAATCCGAACGAGATTTGGACCCGGAAGAGGTGCAAAGCATACGTGAGAGCGTTGAGCTGGAGATGTTGGAGATCTTCTACGGCAAGAATATGGACTAGCCTTGCAGGTCGATCCGATTTTTCTTTCTAAATTTTGTAAGCCGTTTTTGTCATTATCTTAGATGCCAGCGACATGATGTGTTTTACGGGCGTGGGCAGTTCCGCCCCGCCGGCCTGTCTGGCCTTGGCGCCGTGCTTGATCTCGTCTTCCCGCATTTGTTTGACTATGGCCCGACTGCGTTGATCGTGTTGGGGCAGCTTGTGCAGATGGCTGTCCAGGTGGTGTTCTACCTGTTTTTCGGTTTCGGCAACAAAACCCAGGCTCCATTTATCACCTGCTATACCGGCAGCGGCACCGATGGCAAGCGAGCCGGCATACCACAAGGGGTTAAGACGACTGGTATGACTGCCCAGTTCCTTTAGGCGAGACTCACACCAGTCCAAGTGATCATTTTCTTCCAATGCACTGCGTCGCATCTGTTCCTGGATCTGGCCGTCGCGGGCAGTGAGGGCCTGTCCTTGGTAGAGTGCCTGGGCACAGACTTCACCCGTATGGTTCACGCGCATCAGCCCCGCAGCGTGGCGTGCCTCGGCTTCGCTCATCTCGGTTTCCTTAACACGTTGGGCCGGATTGCTGCGCTCTGTTATCTGTGGTCGGCCAAACAGGGTACGCAGGGTGGTATCAAAGTTGAGGACCAGCTCGTCACCTAATGTCTTCTCACGTCGTCGGCTCATGTTCACACCAGTTGTCGGTTAAGCAGGGTGATGGGATGGATGATCTCAATGTTTTTACCCAATTCTTTCAGGCGAGAGCCCAGAAACATGGAGCATCCAATGTTCGTGCTAACAATTATATCGGGTTCTGACGCGAGAATGCTATCTACCGCTCGGTGTTGTAACGCGATCTGGGTCTGATCGGGTTTTAGCATACGCAGTCCGGCGGCCCCACAACATACATAACTTGCTTTGGGTCGTAGAATTTCCAGCTCGGGAATTCTGCGTAACAGCTGTTCGCTGGCTTCCTGCTGACGCAATGCGTTTCTACTCGTGCAGGGCTGATGCACCACCACCCGTTTGTTTAGCCTATTGACTGAATGTTGAGACCAATGCAAAAAGCGATTAAGAAAATCCACGGCATCAGTGAGTTTCAGGTGAAATCGGTTTATGGCCCGTTTGCTTAGGGCGTCTTGCTGGTATGAATGGATGCAGCTGTCATAGTAGCTACGCAAGGTTGCCATGCATCCCGAGTTGAGCCCCACCACGACCTGAAAGCGGGTGCTGGGCTCCATAAATGCGTGGATGTTTTTCATGGCGCGGAGCTGAAATTCACCGGCCTGACCCTGTTGTAGCAAAGGGGCGCCGCAGCAGGCCTGCCCTTTGGTAATTTCTACGCGATAACCCAGCCGATTGTACACACGCACCAGGGCGTGCGCCGATTCGGAATCGAATGAGTTGGATAGGCAGCCCACAAAAAAGCCTACGATCCCGCGTTCCGTGACGTGTGCCGGATTGCTCGGCGCCAGTGCAGGCAGGCCCTTTCTTTGAGGGATGGCCCGATCGGCATGCCCCAGACCCAACAGCTCCACGGCCTTTGTCTTTCTTGCCAGCCACTGCGCCCCACTGAGCTGATACATGCTGACCAAGCCCTTTCCCCATTCCGAAGTGCTGGACAGTAGGTTCTTTTTTCGCAACAGATGGGGCTGGCGCTGCCTAACGGCGGCCACAGCAGTGCTCCAGATCTTGTGATAAGGGACCAGAGACGGGCAGCTCTTTTCGCATTCTCTACAGCCCAGACAGTTGGTGAGCGAGTCTATGGCCGCTTGGGACAAGTCCCCTACCTCATTCAGTATCCATTTCGCCAGGGCAATGCGTCCACGTGGGGATTCCTGTTCAGTGCGATGTGCCTGATAGGTGGGGCAGGTGTTGCTGCACAGGCCACACATCACGCACAAATCGATATCGGATAAGGCGCGCTTTTTGGGGTCTTGTGCGTAACTAACTGGTAGGTCTGGACGATTCATGGCCAAATCATCGCATGAAACGGCTGTGTGCGCCTAGTGCTTACTGCTAAACTCACTCTGGGTCGTATGAGGAGGGACGAACGTGAGCCAATACTACCAGCGACATGTCTTTATTTGTGTCAATCAACGAGAAGACGGCAGGCAGAGTTGTGAAGACTGCAAGGCCAGTGAGGCGCGGGATTACGCCAAAAAGCGCATCAAGGAATTGGGGGAGAGCGGAAAAGGCAAGATTCGCATCAATCAGGCTGGTTGTCTGGATCGATGCAGTGAAGGACCTGTCCTGGTCATCTATCCGGAGGGCGTTTGGTACACCTATATAGATAGGGACGATATAGACGAGATAATCAACCAACATTTATTGAATGGAAAAAAGGTGGAGCGCTTGCTTTTGCCTTGAAGTGTCCCCATTTATTTAGCAGCACAGGCTTTTATCATTAGTATTTTTATACTTGACAAAAATAATTTTATATAGTTAAATATCTGACAAGTGTGAATGGTTTTTTTGGCGTTGATTTAATCAATGCCTTGCAGTATCCACCCTCCCCTCCCTGTGGTGGTGTTACTTGGCGGTCGGTAATTCCGGCCGCTTTTTTTATGTTTTATATAATATCTATTGACAGCATTCCCCCGAAAACCTAGTATATCGGCCTTTTTCGACCACAGAAGAATGATCATGAAGACATTTAATGCAACAAATGAAACTGTAAGACGCGACTGGTTTGTTATAGACGCAACAAACAAGACTTTGGGCCGACTGGCTACCGAAATCGCCAGACGTCTGCGTGGCAAGCATAAGCCTGAGTACACCCCTCACGTCGACACGGGTGACTACATCGTTGTTGTTAATGCAAAAGATGTCCGGGTCACAGGTCGTAAAGAATCAGACAAGGTCTATTATCACCACACCGGCTTTATCGGCGGTATAAAATCTGCCACCGTAGCACAGGTTCGTGAGAAGGCCCCTGAGCGCCTGATTGAAACAGCGGTTAAGGGTATGCTGCCCAAGAATCCATTAGGGCGTCAGATGTTCCGCAAGCTCAAAGTCTATGCGGGTGCAGAACATGGCCATCAGGCACAACAGCCCAAAACACTGGAAATCTAGTTCCTAGCTTATAAAGAGTAGAATACATGGCACAAACACAATATTACGGTACCGGTCGTCGCAAAAGCTCCACAGCGCGTGTTTATCTCAGACCAGGTAAAGGTGACATCGTTATCAACAAACGCCCTATCGAAGAGTATTTCGGTCGCGAGACAGCCCGCATGGTGGTTCGTCAGCCGCTGGAGAAGGTGGACGTGATGGGCAAGTTCGATATCTACTGTAATGTTGACGGGGGCGGTACCTCTGGTCAAGCCGGTGCCATCCGTCACGGCATCACCCGAGCCCTGATGCAATATGACGAAGCCCTGCGCTCACCCTTGCGTAAGGCGGGCTTTGTGACTCGTGATTCCCGTGAAGTGGAGCGTAAGAAGGTGGGTCTGCACAAAGCTAGACGCGCTACCCAGTTCTCTAAACGTTAAGTTCCAGCACAAAATCAATATCCCAAAAGGCCCCATACAACGGGGCCTTTTCTGTTATTTCGGCTTTTATTTTAGAAATCAGTGACAAATAGGGCGTTGTAGAAAAGCCCATAAAATTCGGATTCACGCCAATATTTTATTGGACTCGAACTAAATCCCGGAATAAATATCTGAATTCTTCCCCGAAAAATGTTGCACTTTCTTGTAGTCATGCTATAAATTAGACTGATTTTAGGCTTTGGACTGAATGCAGTAATGCAGACAAAAGGAGAGAGAGGGATGAAGCATAGTCTTACAGGATTAGCAATTGCAGCAATTTTAGCCACGCCCATGGTTGCGCAAGCAGAAAGTACAGTATATGGGCGTATACACATGTCGGTGGACCAAGTTACAGCACCAACCGCCGCTGACAAAACCAAAACTGCGACAGATACTGCCGTAAACGGTTCTGCGCCCCGTGCAAACACATTGGGTGTTCGTGGTAGTGAAGACACCAGTTTCATGGGCATGAAGGCCATCTACCAATTCGAAATTGGTTTGGATACCGATCGTAATACCGCAAATACAGACCCTGCGACCGGCAACACAGCTTTGAACACGAAGGGTAAGCCAGATGTACAGCCAGGTTTGTACTACCAACGTGATACCTGGTTTGGTCTACAAAGCGATGAGCTGGGTAGTCTACGCGCCGGTACTATGGCGACTAGCTATAAGCAAACTGGAAAGTTGGTTGACCCCTTCTTCACAACTGCTCTGGAAGGTCGCGGTGTAGGTTTCCAATCCGGTCTGCATTCGGGCAATGGTGACGGTAAAGGTCGTCAAACCCGTACAGTTCGTTATGACTCACCATCCATCGCTGGCGCCAAAATCATTGTTGCCAACAATGCGGTGAACAATAAAGAAGACAATATGAATCTGGGTATCCACTACGGTGCAGGTCCCATCAAGGCGTTTGTTGATCACATCATCCTAGGCAAGTCAGTTAGCAAGGACAAAACCGGCGCTGCTGTTGCCGCAGCTGACGGTACCGCTACGAAGTTGGGCCTTCAATACGCAGGTGGTCCTGTCACTGTAGGTTTCGACTACGAAATGGACGGTGGGGCCCTTGGTGGATTCAAGAGTTCAGCAGCAAATCACACATTCGTGAATGTGGCATACAAGATGGGCATGACCGATATCGCGCTTAGCTACGGTATGAGAGATGATTCTGGTGCCGAGACTGGTGGAGTTAAGAAGAAAGACGGTCAGTCTGGTTGGGGCTTGGGTGCAATACACTCTATCGCCAAGAAGACTGCGCTTTATGCTGGTTACGGTACAGTCACTCCTAACGATTCTCAAGTTAAGGAGACAACAATCTTCACTATCGGTATGAACCACGCGTTCTAATTTCCGATTTAGGTGTATTGTTAAAAACGGGACCTTCGGGTCCCGTTTTTTTGTCAGGTCTCCGGATTTCTATTAAACAAAAGAAGGTAGAATCCCTCCGCCTACTGTGGCACTCTTCCCTTCCCTGAACGCGTCAGGCGTGACCGGGTATATTAACTAAGCAATTGAATCAAGTAGACCTTCAGGAGTTGTTGTGTTTGAGAATGTGAAAGTGATGCTCATCGATCTGGATGGCACCCTGGTAGATAGCGTACCTGATCTGGCCTGGGCCGGTGATCAGATGATGGCAGAGCTGGGTCTGCCCCAAAACGGGGAGGCGGCGGCCAGGAACTGGGTGGGAAATGGTGTACCACGATTTATCATGCGCCAACTCACAGGTGAGTTGCATCAGGACCCGGAAGCGGCACTCTATGAGAAGGCCGAGCCCATCTTTCATAAGTACTATCATGAAATCAATGGCAAGAAGTCTTGTCTGTTTCCTGGGGTGAAAGAGGGTCTGGAGAAGCTGGAAGCGGCTGGAATCAAACTGGGTTGTGTCACCAATAAGGCTGAGGCCTTTACCTTGCCCCTGCTGGAAAGTCTGGGTGTTTTGGGCCACTTTGGCGTGGTTGTCAGCGGTGATACCCTGCCCGTGAAAAAGCCCGATCCACGACCCTTGCTCCATGGTATCGAGAAGCTGGGAGGCAGTCCTGATAATTCCCTGATGGTGGGTGACTCACAGCACGATGTAGAAGCCGCCCGAAATGCCCGAATGCGCGTGATCGCGGTTCCCTATGGCTACAATCACGGGGAAGATGTACGTGATGCCAAGCCCGATGCAGTGGTAGAATCTCTGGCAGATATTCCCGCACTGTTAAAATAGTAAAATCGGATCTTTTCTGATGTTGAGCCAAGACGAATTTCAGGACTACGCCAAGCAGGGCTATAACCGTATACCCTTGGTCAAGTCTGTCCTGGCCGATATGGATACCCCCCTGAGCGCCTATCTCAAACTGGCCAATGGCGCCTATTCCTATCTGTTTGAGTCCGTACAAGGGGGCGAAAAATGGGGGCGCTACTCCATCATCGGGCTTCCTTGTGCGCGGCGCATTGAGGTGCGTGGCCACCAAGTGAGTGAAATAGAAAAAGACACGGTACTCAAACAGAAGACCGTGGATGACCCGCTGGAATACATCGAAAATTACCAGGCCCAATTTCGTGTCCCCGAAATCGAAGGGCTGCCCCGTTTTACCGGCGGTCTGGTCGGTTATTTCGGCTATGACACCGTTCGTTATATAGAGCCCAGACTGGGCGAGTGCCCCAATAAAGACACCCTGAATCAGCCCGATATTGTCTTGCTGCTCTCTGAAGAAGTGGTGGTGTTCGACAATCTCAGGGGTAAGCTCTACATCATCGCCAATGTGGACCCCAGCCAGGACCAGGCCTACGAGAACGGCAAAAAGCGCTTGAATGAGATTTCCAGTGGTCTGCTGAAACCCTTTAGTCCACCTCTGGCAGATGCCCGTGCTGAAAAGCTTTTGGAAGGTGATTTTGTCCCCGAGTTTCCCCAGGAAGAGTTCAAGGCCGCAGTCAGCAAGGCCCGAAACTACATCATCGAGGGCGATATCATGCAAGTGG
>JAOUPJ010000228.1 GCA_029879945.1 Gammaproteobacteria bacterium | reverse complement strand
AACAGCAGAATTCCCACCACTAACAGGGCAAGCGATAATTCCACTGTATAATTTTGTACACTAATCAGAACATAGCCTGGATCTTGTCGCATAAAGAGGGCGACAGAGGCCGCAAAAATAATGATTGCCAGTGTGTATAGCAAGCCCTTCATGATGGACTCTTCCCACTGGATGCAGATTGACTCAATTGGGCCTTTTGCTTAAAGGCACGAATTGTTTCCAGTGATTTGGAAATATCAGGCATCTGCGGTTTGATATTGATATCGGCCATTTGCTGTAGTCGACTGACAAATTGCTTGGTCATGTCCTGTTCTTTATCAAAGTAGGAACCGATCCATTCCCGTGTTGTGCTTACCGATGATTTAAAAACCTCGGGCTGCAGTTGCAACAAGGCCAGCCTCGCCTGTTCCAGCTTCAATTTCAGATTTGCCTTCAGGTTTTCCATTTGATCGGGTGCCATCAGGGGCTCTACGGGTCGCTCATGTCGGCGCACCGTAACCAGTCCTTTTAGTGCCTGCCAGATTCCTGCGAAAAACTTGTCCACAGTAGAAGGCTCAGTCTGTGGTTCTTCCACAGCGGCTTGCATTTTTTCTTCTTTGGGCAGACTAGTCTTGACGATAAACGGTAGCGAGTCAATTTGTACCTGTAGACCGGTAATCTCCGCAGCCAGTCCTTCGTAATCCGGTATTCCCAACACCTCAAGCGACGCGATTTCTTTACCCAGGGTTTCACGAATGGAATTCAAGGATGGGTCGGCCGCCTTTTTCAGGCTTTGATCGGCAAGCCTCAAAGCCGCCAGGGCTGTGTTTTTGTCTCTCGCCAATTGCAGGCGGTGATTGGCAATATGAATCAGGTGTTCGGCTTCGGCCACCAGCCAGTCTCGACTGGTATTACCGATGCGGGTAAACAGATTATCCAGATTAGTGCGCACATCGGCCTGAGTCTGGTTCATGTTTTCCAAAGTGGACTGGGTCTTTTGGCCAAAATCAGAAAGTGTGGCCGCCACCTCTGCCTTGGTGTTAACGATCTGGGTCTGCAGTTGCGCGACCTGCGCCTTTTCCAATTGCAATTGCTGCCAGAAATAATAACTGCCACCACCGGTGCCGGCGATGATCAATAATAATAAAAATTTGGTAAAGCCACCGCCGCTCGTTTTGGGCTTGGCTTCTTTTTTCGAGGCTGTTTTTTTGGGAGGTTCCGGCTTTTTCTCGGCGGGCTTGGCTTCAATCTTCACATCGGCTTTGGCCGCGTCAGGCTCAGGCTTCGCAGCTTCGCCCGCCTTCGAGGCTTCAGCCGGCGCAGGCGCTGGTTTGTTGGCTTCGTTCTTTTTATCCGGAGATTCGTTATCACTCATTGTACTTGCGCCGATTCGGCCCTCCAACGACAGATCTCATCAAATATTGCCTCATCACTGACCTGGGGTATTGTCAGTATCGGTGACTTGAAGCCCAACTCCTTAGCCAGTTCCACGCCACGCTCGCTGGCAACTACCAGGGGAGTCTTTAGCAACCAGTGACGGCCCAACTGTCCTACCATATCATAAAGATTGTGTAAGCTCTCGTTGCTCGTGACCGTAACCACACCAATCTCGCCGCGCGCCCAGCGCTTCATCAAACCACCCACGTCAGACTTGGGCCTGGCGCGCCGATAGGCTTCAGCATAGTCCACTTCGGCACCTCGTGCCTTGAGGGTTTCAGCCAAAAGTTCTCGCCCGCCCTCACCGCGAAAGATGAGGATACGCTTCCCGTTCACCTGACGCATTTCAGGCAGTTCCAGTAAGGCCTCGCTATCGAAGCGCTGCTTGGGAAAGATATCTATTTGCAGTCCAAACTTGGAAACGGCCTTGGCGCTGGCGCGACCCACCGCTGCGATCTGCACGGAGACTGGAAAGGGGCCTTTGGCCAGGATTCGATTGAGTGACTGGTTCACCGCATTGGGGCTGATGAACACCGCCATATCATAGTCTTGTAAATGGGCGACAGCATGGGTGAGACTGGATTCGTCACTGGGGGCAACGATCTCTAAAACCGGAAATCGAATCGCCTTGCCGCCTGCCTGTTCAATCAGGGCACATAGGGCGTCGGCCTGATGCTCGGGACGAGTCACCAGCACACCGATGCCGCTCAAGGCATCAGGGCTGTCCATAGACCTCTTTGAGGATCACATCTGCACCGCGACTCAACAGATCATCCGCCAGGACGCGTCCCAGTTCTTCCGCATCCTCCGGGCGTCCACTGATATTGCCCCGGACGACCTCTGTCCCATCAGGACGACCCACCAGTCCTCGCATTACAATGACACCCATTTCCAGTTCGGCATAGCCACCGATAGGCACCTGACAACCTCCCTGAAGGCGGTTATTCATGGAACGCTCGGCGCGTACGCGTATGGCCGTCTGTTCGTGGTTCAGTGGCGCGATGAGGACATTGACGCGTTCATCGTCTGAACGGCATTCGATTCCCACTGCTCCCTGTCCGATAGCGGGCAGGCTCACGGAAGGGTCCAGCGCCTCTTTGATGCGGTCCTCGAAGCCCAAACGCTTGAGACCGGCACAGGCCAGAATGATGGCGTCATAGTCGCCGGCGTCCAGCTTGGCCAGTCTGGAATTCACATTTCCACGCAGGGAGATGATCTCCAGATCGGGCCTACGCTCACGAATCTGGGCCTCCCTACGCAGACTGGAGGTGCCGACTTTGGCGCCCTGGGGCAGCTCGTCAAAGCTGTTGTAGGTATTGGAGACAAAGGCATCGCGCGGGTCTTCCCGCTCGCAAATCACCGCCAGGTGCAGGCCTTCGGGAAATTCTACGGGCACGTCTTTCATGGAGTGCACGGCGATATCTGCATCCCCTTCCAGCATCCCTACCTCTAATTCCTTTACAAACAACCCCTTACCGCCAACCTTGGCCAGTGGCGCATCCAGGATCTTGTCGCCCTGGGTGACCATTTTCACCAGCTCCACCTGGATTCCAGGGTGGTGTCTTTCCAGTTCGGCCTTCACAAATTCGGCCTGCCATAGCGCCAGGGGACTGCGTCGTGTGGCGATGCGTAGAATGTCTGACATGAAACTCTCTTAACCTCTTGTTCTTCAAGCCACTCCATTTTGGGACGGCGGCTGTTCTCAGGCGGCATAGAATAACATTTTGCGGCCCTGGCCGTACATGCAAGAGGCCAAATCGCTTATACTCCCCCACACAGCAACATTGAGGAAAGACCATGGCGAACGAAGACAACGGCGGCTATAAACCCTGGGGCGGACGATTCACTGCACCCACGGACGCCTTCGTGGAGCTGTTCACCTCCTCGGTGCTGTTCGACCAGCGCATGTACGCCCATGACATCCAGGGCTCCAAGGCCCACGCCCGCATGCTGGCCAAGGTGGGCGTGCTCACTCAGGCAGAAGCAGACCAGATCATCAACGGTCTGGACGAGATACACGCCGATATCGAATCCGGAAAATTTGAGTGGTCAGTGAGCCTGGAAGACGTGCACATGAACATCGAAGCGCGTCTCACACAAAAAATCGGTGATGTGGGTAAGAAGCTGCACACCGGACGTTCGCGGAACGATCAGGTGGCCACCGATATGCGCTTGTATCTAAGGGACGAGATCGACGAAATTGGCACCCAACTGACTCGTCTTCAGACTGCATTGCTGGATCTGGCAGAAAAAGAGATCGACACCATTATGCCCGGCTTCACCCACTTGCAAGTGGCGCAACCCGTTTCTTTTGCCCACCATCTTATGGCCTGGTTTGAGATGTTGCAGCGCGACGGCGCTCGTCTCAAAGACTGTCGCGTGCGCGTAAACAGTCTGCCCTTAGGCGCTGCCGCTTTGGCAGGCACCAGTTACCCCATCGACAGAGCATTCACTGCCAAAGAGCTGGGTTTTGAGGCCGTTTGTGAAAATTCTCTAGACGCGGTCAGTGATCGAGACTTTATTATTGAATTCAATTTCGTCGCCAGTCTGATCATGACGCACCTTTCCCGTTTTTCCGAAGAGCTGATCATCTGGATGTCGCAACAGTTTTCCTTTATCGATATTGGGGATGCCTTTTGTACGGGCTCGTCCATCATGCCGCAGAAAAAGAATCCCGATGTGCCCGAACTGGTGCGGGGCAAAACGGCGCGCGTGCAAGGCAACCTGGTCAGCATGCTCACACTGATGAAGGGTCAGCCTTTGGCTTATAACAAAGACAACCAGGAAGATAAAGAGCCCCTGTTTGACAGCATCGACACGGTCAAGGCCAGTCTGCGTGTGTTCGCTGATATGGTACCGAGCATTACTGTGAATCGTGACAATATGCGCGCCGCAACCATGAAAGGTTTTTCCACTGCCACAGACCTGGCGGATTATCTTGTGCGCAAGTCTCTACCCTTTAGAGATGCTCACGAAGTGGTGGGCAAGGCCGTAAAATATGCCATTGAACAGAAAAAAGACTTGGCCGAGCTTTCATTAGACGAAATGAAACAATTCTCTGATATCATCGAACAAGACGTGTTTGGTGTTCTTACCATTGAAGGCTCTATGAAGGCACGTAATCACATCGGCGGTACAGCACCTGAGCAAGTCAAACAGGCCATCGCCAGAGGACGTAAACACATTTCAAATTAGAGAGTAGTGATGGATCAACCCCTAGGTTTCCCCGTACCCGATTGGAAGGCACCGCCTTTTCCCCCTGCACAAGCAATGAATGGCACATATTGTCGACTGGAACCCCTGGATGCGGCTGTTCACGGCAAGGATCTGTTTGAAGCCAACGCTGTGGATAAAGAAGGAAGACTATGGACCTATCTGCCCTATGGTCCATTTGATAAGCTTGAAAGCTATCAAAGCTGGATCACCAATATTACCTCCCAGGCGGATCCTCAGTTCTATGCCATTATCGACTTGAAGGCAGGTAAAGCCCAGGGGGTCGCCAGCCATATGCGCATCACACCTGATTTTGGTTCACTGGAAGTGGGTCACATCAATTACTCGCCCTTGTTAAAGCGCAGCAGGGCAGCGACCGAGGCCATGTATCTGATGATGAAAAAGACATTTGAGCTGGGCTATCGGCGCTATGAGTGGAAGTGCAATGCATTGAATGCCACATCCCGCGCCGCAGCACAGCGCCTTGGTTTTTCCTATGAAGGCGTTTTCAGGCAAAGCAATGTTATCAAGGGAAGGAATCGCGATACCGCCTGGTATGCCATGATCGATCAGGAGTGGCCCGAGTTGGATCAGGCATTTCAGCAGTGGCTGGACCCAGCGAACTTTGATGCGGATGGAAACCAGAAAACCAAACTCTCTATTCTTACTGCGCCCGTTTTAAAAATGCGCGGCTAAAGGAACATCATGGACAAGGCAGCCACAAAAGGAATTCACCATTTAGGTCTCACCGTTTCGAAACTGGAAGAGTCCGCCAATTTTTTTAAACATCTACTGGGCTGACACGAAGTCAAACGCCGAGAAGACTACCCCACCATATCAAAACCTGGCGTTCAAAATGCACTCTTTAGTGAATAAACTATTGCTTTGCTTGTAAGATCGGAACGGCGTTGAGGCCCCAACCCTGAGGAAACCTGGCCTTGAAAAAAATCCTTGTACTCATTGCACTCGTCCTACTCTCTAACCCTTGCAATGCCAGCGAAGAAGAAGGGGCGTCTATCGAGGGAAATTATTCTATGACAGGCGAAGCGCTGGAAGAAGGCAAGGCCCTTTCTGTGGGCATGCATGGAGAGGCCTTTCGATTTCTGAGCGTCGGCGGCAGCATCAACTATGTTACTACCAATAAGGTTATCCAATTCGGAAAACGGCAAACAATCCTGCCACTCTATTTGTTCATCCGAGTTAAAACGCCGTGGAGATTCTCCCCTTACTTGGAAGTGGGGATGGACTTGATAGAAGGCATTCTCGACGACATAAACAACAA
>JAOUPJ010000227.1 GCA_029879945.1 Gammaproteobacteria bacterium | reverse complement strand
CGCCAAGCCGGATCATCAAGCCGACATTTTTGTATTGGTACAATACTGTCCTCAGCATGAAAGCAGCGAAAGACTTATCGGGTCTGTAGTATCCGGCGATTCTGGGTCCACCTGGCTTTCATATACCCATGTTCGATCTCGCGCCCCCCCTCGCTTCACATCATAGCTAGAAGATCGATTCGTTCTTTAAACGGATCACCTTATATGTATTCTGTATTTCGAGGTGAATATGAATTCTGAAATACGAACGACGCGTTGGCTGATCGCTTTTGCCGTTTTGTTTTTTGCGAGTCAGGCCCTGGGGCATGGTATGTCTGAGGCGGAGAAACAATCCATTATAGAAGGCGGAAACCTGCGCTATATGTGGATTGGCGCCACGCATATGCTGTCTGGCTACGATCATTTGGCGTTTGTTTTTGGCATTATCTTTTTTCTTACCCGGTTTAAAGATATTGTAAAATACATTACTGCCTTCACCCTTGGGCATAGCGTAACGCTCATTATTGCCACCTTTAATGGCATACAAGTGAACTACTTCCTTATTGATGCGGTGATTGCCTTGAGTGTCTGTTATATCGCCTTTGCAAATCTGGATGGATTTAAAAAGCACTTGAACATTCAGGCACCAAACATGTTGGCAATGATCGTCGCTTTGGGATTGATTCATGGGCTGGGGCTCTCAACCCGCTTACAGCAGCTACCCTTGAGCGAAGACTCACTACTGATGAATATCGTTTCATTTAACGTTGGTATTGAATTGGGGCAGATTCTCGCATTGAGCGTGATGCTGCTGGTACTGGCTGGATGGCGTAAGGCAGCGTCTTTCCAGGCATTTAGTCGAATATCCAACTACGGGCTTATTTTTTTCGGACTCTATTTGTTTATGATGCAGATGCATGGCTATTCACACGTTTCTGATCCGGATGAGTTTGGATTTAGCAGTGACAACCATTTCCACGAGCATCTGAAAATGGATGAAGCCAAAGAGGCGCAATTGAGGCAGGGTTCCCGCCATGATTCGATTGACTAAAAAGTGCTGTCAAGCAATTTTGTGCACACAGTTTTTCGGTTAGGTAACTGTGCGCTGAGCAAACGTAAAACTTGAACAAAAGGAATAAAAGTATGCGTAAACTAATGATGATTTCTGTATGTATTGCTGGACTGGTTTCAGGATCTGCCTTGGCTGGACCAGGCCATGAGCACGGTCACGGCCATTCCCATGGCCCTGTTTCTGCTGATGATGCTTCCGGGAAGGCGATTAAAAAATTAGAGCAATTGGTTAAGGCCGGGAAAATTGAGGAATCCTGGGCGGGTACCAAGCCAGCAACGGTAGAGAAAAAAACCTTTTCACAAGGTCCGGAATGGGTAGTCTCTTTCTCTAACAAAAAAGTTGCCGATGCATCGAAGCAGACCCTTTATATGTTTTATAGCCTGGACGGCCACTATATCGCGGCGAACTACACAGGAAATTAGAAGACAAAAATTGCTGAGTAAAACTCGAATTAGAGTAAAATATTTGCCAGTTTTCAATAAATGACGCACAGAGGATGTTTTTCTCCTCTGTGCAATCTGGCTATTTTCGCAAATGGATGAGGGAGGTAGGGGGCGTTACTTGGGCACATACTTAAGCGCTTTAAGGGCGCCTTTCTAAAGTTTGAAAAAATGACTCGAGTTGAATATTGACCGAAATAGGTTATTCAGGGCCAGACTTTATATAAACGAGTTCATTCTCGAATAGTTCAAACTGTTTGCTGGCGAGATCAAACTCATTCTGCTTAATAGTAGAATGTGCCAGTGGTGTGTAGTCTTCTGCTTCCGGGGTGTGTGGAGTATAGGAGTCGATGAACCGATAGCTTACGGACAGCACTTTTTCTTTAAGCTTCTCGACTCGATTTTCGCTGTGTTGCAATTCCTCATAGATTCTCGCGCCGATACTATTGTTGTGCAAGTCCATGGCAATGGCTGCGCCAGAATTGTTATTTCGATCCATTTCATGGGCAGCCATGAAAGCGAGTCCCCAATGCTTGCTTGAGAGTGTTTCACAAAAACGTGCTGTTACATAGGCATGTCTAAACGCATCTGGCTTAGTATCCAAATACCCGTACTGGATAGGTATATTTTCCTTTTTCACTTGGGCTGGTTCAAACTCTGGAAACAGTGACCGGGTGAGGGCATCACTCTCAACTTTCACGGCTTGCAGCTGTTTGGCCAAGTCATAGAGGGCCTTAGGGTGTGTAATGAAATAGGCGAGTCGGCTCTTTACGTAGTCTTTTAGAACGGATTGTTCTGTGGGTTTGATGTAGGTGTCGAATTTTCTTAGGTCTACAAGATCAATCACCAAAGACGCAAAACGATACACAAATGAATCTTTCGCTGGTGATCTGATAAACATGTTCTCGGCTTTGAAAAAGTCCACGGGCTTGCTATTGAGGTGTTGGAGAAAGGTCTGGTCATCCAGGGAAAACGGGGTGGCCGATTTGGGTAGAGCCCAGGATAGGGAATCGACTAAAAAAAATACGAGAACAAAAAGTATTATTGGCTTTTTCACGGATTGAATCGCCTCTGGATCCAATTGGCTAATGTGTCTATTGTGGGGGGATTTTAGAGGAAGGAAATTAAACAGCGCTTACCGATAGGTAACAACGAGAGTATAAGCAAAATTTTGTTTAATTTAAAAGGAATAATGACAGACGAATATTTTCACGCCTATACAGGTGATTCGCAAATAGAGCGCTTGCTATAGATGCCGGCTTTTCCTTGAGATGAAAACGTGAGTTGGGGAAGTACAGTCTCACCGTACTTGATTTACCGATACAAATAGTGCATGGCTAGTCGAACAGGGTGTCCTCATAATAGGCATCCCACCAGTTCAATTCTCGAAGCTCAACTTCGGTGGTGCGACGTTCGATTACTGAGCCATCAATACTGGAGTATTTCTCCCACTTTGTTAGCGCACTGTTTTCGTCATAATAATATTGGACCGGAGAAACCTGTTTTAACTCTGTAGTCGGCGTATATGAAATGTGTCGTTCCCTAATAAGGGCATGATTTTCGTCGTAGTCCAGTTCTGTAATACTCATCGGATATCTTCCGGTAAAAAGTTCCGAGTAGATCAAATTACCAAAATCGTCGTAGCCAGAGACACTTTTGTAATCTACTATACCGTCTGCGTTGTAGTCCTGTTCAATCCCCAGCGATCGTCCTGCTTGGTCTTTGGAAAATGTCATGATAGAATTAATACTACCGTCTGCCCTTTCGTCAGTCTTGATTGTAGTGCTCAAGCCATCGTATTCAGTATAAACAATTTTAGTTAATACGGCTTCGCTACCCTTGTAATATTCAGTTTTGCTGAGTTTTCCGCCCGTATAGTAATACTTTTCAGTAATTCGGTGAATGAGGGACACTTTTGTATATTCCTCTTTGGCGGAGAGCTGATTTTGATCATTGTAGTAGTATTTGTATCGATAGGCTAACCAAACATATTCAGTTTTTTTTCCTTGTTCGTCATAAATGGTATCAATGACAGCCTCACCATTGCTGGTTTTTTTGTATTCAAAGCCTGCAGCATCGTGTTCATATAAAACAATTTCATCAATTGAGCCATCATTATTATTGTCTACTGTTGCAGAGGATACAAAGCCATTTCCATCATGCTCATAAGTGGTTTTGGAAATCGTCGCCCCGTCGCCATTCAGGTCGGTTAGACTGGATGAAAGTAGGTAGTCTGCTGTGTATTGGGTTTCGATGGTGTAGCCCAATTCATCCCTCTCCTTAGCGGGATGTTGATTCTCATCATAGATACGGTAAGACACATATTCCATAGGTGAGCTACCATAGGTATAGCCATATTGAACGGTACGGGTAGCGGGATCGTAGGTGTATTTTTCGCTATAGTCATTCGAGTTGTCTACATCAATGGGACTCACGTCTAACGAGTATTGAGTGCGTTTATAGAGTTTAGGTTTTAGTCCCAATGAGTCGTACAACCACTTGGCTGCCAAATGCGGAGTAAAAGCTTTATGCGCACCTGCCCAAACACCGGCGAGTCGCGTTTTCGCCATCAAAGAATTGAATTCAGAACTGCTGTTATTGTAGGCGTCACGGGTACGAAACCATAGATTGAAAGGTTCATCCAATAGTGTGTGTAATGTATTGGGAATCTTTATTCCGTTGCTGGGATTATTGTCAGCGTCAAGAGAGAGGAGCAGCATGGTCCAATTGACCGCTGCACTGGGTTTGGTAATGTCTCTCAAATCGCTTGAAAATTTTTCGAAATTCTTCGCATAAAGTGGGTCGAAGTCAAAGATGTCAAAGGGTGTGATTACTTTCTGGGCAGTGGTTTTTCCTAGTTCAATTTCCCCGATAGAGAACTGAACGTGTTCTCCTGTTAGGTAGGAGAATTCACCCTTTTCATTGGTGAAACCTGATTGAGTCTCTGTTTTGTATGCAACACCGGAAATTGGGCCTGGTAATAGAACTCCTGTTTTAGTTCCCGTTTGATTATCACTGCTACTGCTTCCGCCACCACACGCTGTTAGAACAATCAGTGAAGCTGAAACTACAACTGATGTAAGAAGGTAACTAGCGGATTTCATGCGGCCTTCCAATATTTTAGAACGGGTCTTAATTAGGGTGATTTAATTCGCGCGTATTCTAACTAAATAGAAATTAATTTGTACTTATATTCAGGAATATTCGAGATTATTTGTTATTAACGCACTCTCTGAATTGCATAGAGGATTGAACTTTTGGAGCGCCTAGTGTAATTAGGCCAATTCTAATTTGAGGTGTAACTTCTTGAATGTATTTAAGTCTTGGTATTTGTGGTTTAAGTAATGCAAACTTGGTAAGTTTTCGGAAATGTCCTTACCCTGAGCTCCCACTCAGCCGATGTGGTTTGATTGCGGAAGCTCTCGCGTGGTGGAATCGCTGTGGCCAAATTTCTTTTTTTCTTCTATCCATTTATTGTGTTCTTCTAGAAATCTTATGGTAGCTGCCAGATCTAGTCGACGATGGATATCAATGAAGGGCATTACAGCATGTAACGCAAAAGCGGTGGTACTGCAAAGTAATCGAATGGCGATGCGAGCGGCAAAGAAGAGGTGCGCTGTATAACTAACGCCTTGTTGGTGGGGGTGTTGCAAAAAAGGATTCATTATAATATCTCCACTAATTGAGTTAGTATTTTCCAAGCTATAAAAAGGCTAAAACCAAAAATGCTATGAATGGTGAGATTCAATAATCGGGTTTTCGCTGGCTTTGGGGTGTTGGCCGCAAAGAGTCCCAACCCCAGCCCTGGTTGTAATATTAGCCAGGGTGCTAGCACTGTAAGAATGCCAAAACCCAGGGCGCCACCAAGGCTTACAGGCAAAGAAAAGCCTTGGCAAATAAGCAAAAAGAGCAAGCTGTAGATTACGCCAACGATGTAATGAAACAGCCAACCATAGACCAATTCAAATCGAACCTTTGTACCATTGCCATTGCCATTGGCAATGGCTCCAAATTGGCCGCGCGAGACAAAGACGACCCAGCGCCCAACCAGAGCCCAATTTGTTGTGCTGGCCCCCATCATTTTGAGTCCCAGTACACTTAGGTCCAAGATTGCTGTTGCAATAATGCCCATCAGCAGTGCTAAGAGACTCAGATCGTAGAAGGTGTCCGTCATAATTTATTCCATCCCAAACCGTTATACAGAGTTTAGCGTATACAAAAAAACAACGTAAAGGTTGATAGACGCAATAAAAGGTTGCGAAAACGCAACTATTGGGTTATATCTCATAGAAGTAGTGAGGAGAAAATGTGGACTGGAACGATCTACGGACGATATTGGCGATCTGCCGGGAGGGCTCACTAACCGGGGCAGCCAAACATTTGGGATTGAACAAAAGTACCGTGCTTCGACAATTGAACGCCGTGGAAAA
>JAOUPJ010000029.1 GCA_029879945.1 Gammaproteobacteria bacterium | reverse complement strand
ATTCAACGTCTGTTCGCTATGCTTAGGTAAACCTGTAGAAATGTATGAAAATAAACAAACCATCTGCACAAATTAGCGACAAGCAAAAGATTCGAGAGGATCTTCAGTTGCTTATTGATCAGCCTGCAGCGGCGGAAGAGGCAGTGTGTCCAAATTGCCAGAAACACCTTCCGTTTCAATGCTCGGCTGATTGTAAGGACGCGCCTGCTGCGCTTTCTTCAGATCCAGCTAAGTTTCCTCTCGAAACCAAGGTTGTACCTTTGGTTTTTGAGCTAAGTGCATTGCGGGTGTTTGAGACAAACTGGTCCTGCGAGGGCCATGTGGATGATAAAGGGCGGTTGTGGCGCATGCCGCAGGTGTGTTTCTATTCCAAGTCTCCCATCTATCCTCAGCTTTTGCTCCGATACATCAATAGGTTGGAACACGAAAAAAAATTGAGTTATCCCTGGCAAGTGGTGTTGGCCGATTATGGCTCGGTCAATGGAGTCACCTACAATTTGGAACCGAAGCTGGGTATTGCCCCTGAAAATGTGCATATGGGGAAACTACAGCAGGATTTGGTTACTCTGTCGGAAAATCTATTTTTTGGATTGAAATCTCTCGCTAGAGAGATAATGAAGGAACTGTAGGGAAGACGAAGTAAAGTTGGCACTCCCCTTGAAAAAGTCATATTAATAACAAGGATTAAGCTGCTGCTTGGTCTGAAATCTTCCTCAAGATAAGGAAGTTTTCATCCGCCATATAAGGAAGTTACCCCGACTTCACACACAAAAGATTGGGAATAATGAATCAGAGATTCGAAATCTGTTCTATGTTTGGCTTTGATCAGGCGGCAGTGACAAGACGCCTGCGACTTTTTGATTTGGAGGAAATTCAGAGCGAAACAGTAGATCTGGTTCATAAGTTTGTTATTGAACCCAATGTGCAAAAAATAATAGACGGGTTCTATGAGTATCTTTTGACTCACGCCGAATACAGTAACTACATTTCGAACCAAGATGTTGTCTCCCGGCTCGTTATCACCCAGCAAAACTATGTAAGCGGTTTGGGTAAGAACTATAATAGTTTGAAGTATTTTGAAGACCGTCTGCGGGTTGGTCTTGCGCATCATCGTATTGGAATGTCCCTATGTCTATACCAGACTTCCTACTATCGAATGCAGGAAATCATACTTGATATGATACCAAAAGAGCTTGAGGAACATATTGCTCGCGATATGAGAAAATTTGTTCTTCGAGTAATTGGCTTGGATATGTCTATAGCAATAGACAGCTACCATTTTACGAGTTTGAAATCTCTTCAAGATTCAATTGTTGATCTAGAACATAAAGAGAAAAAACTTAAGGAGCTCGTTGAAAGGGATCCGCTCACAAAAATTCAGAATCGCTCGGGGATACTCGGTCAACTGGCGAAACTGATAGACAAAATGGATAACCGTCTGCCTTTATCTATCATCATGGTAGACTTAGACAACTTAAATCAGATCAATGACACCTATGGACATCTTGCCGGAGACCATGTGATCAAGGGCGCGATCTCCCGCTTGGCGACTGTACTTCAGGGATATCCCTTTGGCCGCTACGGTGGGGATGAATTTATGATATTGCTTCCCAAGTTCAATGGGGAGGACGCACTAAAATTTGCCGAAAAAATTAAAGTAGTGATGGCGGAAAAGCCCTTTGAATTAGGGAAACGGAGTATAAGTTTAACTATCAGTCAGGGTGTTACCGAGATCTCTTACAATGAAAAGGTTGTTAAGGCCATACAGCGCGTCGATAGCGCGTTAATTGAAGCAAAGAAGAAAGGGGGAGGGGTTATTGTGTACCGTCCCCTCAGTGAAGACTAGTGCTACAAGAAGAGCTCTCACCTTTACCTCCTGGACTGATTAAACCGGACCACCCTTTACTTTCACCTGTATATCGTAAAGACGGATCATTATTGGCTAAGCAGGGCGCTCTGTTAGACGAAGAACAGGCCTTGAAAATTCTTCAGTATGGTGAGTTGTATACGGTACGCAGCGAACTTGAAAAGGCGCTGGACTCACTTAAGCTTACCGAAAAGCCGAATAAAGTCTCTCTGGATAAAGCGTTCAAGTTTGCTACAAAATTTGAGCAGGTCGAGCATGTCATCGAGTTTGTAAGAGACATTCATGAAAACTCGAATCACAAAAATGTAAACTCGATGCTGACCAAGGCCATTTTGATGATTATGAAGGTGTGTGCTGGAGAACGCGCCCCCAGCATTGCGAAGTGTATTCTACGGCAAGACGTAGATGTGATTTCCCATGCCGTATTTACTGCAATAATTTGTTATCACTGCGCTCACCATATGAATTGGAATGAACGATCAATTCAATCACTTGTCGGTGCAGCACTGACCATGAACCTGTCGTGGAAACACATCTCCCCGGATGATGTGCTGCCCAATTCAAAGGGATACGAGATGTTGCGAGCTGATTTGGCACATCCGATAAGGAGTGCCAGCTTGTTAAAAAAGGCAGGAATAAATGATGAGGCATGGATCCAGTTTGTAACAGAACACCATGAAATGGGTGACGGCACCGGTTTCCCGGCAAAACTTACTGCAGACTCTATTAGTTGGGGAGGATCTTTGTTGGCACTATGCGAACAATATTGTTCCCTGGTCAAAGGGTTTTTACGTCCTAAGCAGATACTACCTGACAAGGCCATCCAAAACGCATGTGTGAAGCAGCCTTTTCGCTATGGGAAGGTAAATAGAGAAGCCCTGATGGCGGTGGTGGGCGAGTATCCCCCTGGTAGTTTTGTAGAGTTAAGCGATAGAACGGTGGCTATTGTGATTAAACTCCACGATAGATTGGGAAGCCCCCTGGTCAAGCAAGTGATGAGCGCAAAAGGTGATCCAATACGGGTTAGTACCCTACTCGATGCGACTCACAGCAGCAATAATGTTCATTCTGCAATTCCGGAATATAAGGTTTGTGTCCCTATCACATTCGAGAGTTTCTGGGAGCAATAAAAAAGCCCGAGTCGATACCCGGGCTTTTTAGATTATTGACGTTGGAACTAGGGACTGCTGGGTGGATTTAGGCCCAAAACATCGTATCCTTTGTCGAGTAGGCGATAGTACAACTTAAACCCAGTCACTGTGCCATGTATGGGAACTAGTGGGATTTTTGGTGTGTCATTGGGTACCTCTATGTCCTGCCCTTCTGCGCACGCGACGTAGATAATCCAGCTATTCGGGATATACGAACTATTGTTTGGCGGTGGTGCACCGTAGATACAATGTAGGTTTCCTGTCACGATAAAACCGTAAGTGCCATCATAGAGTTCGTGAGGACCAAAGAAATCGGTTCCGTTAGTTCCTGCAAAGGGGTCGAACTCACTGCTTGGGAAGGGATAGCTTCCAAAAAAGCCCACTACATTGTGTACTGCACGACCGTCATGATTACTCGCGATGGAATTGGCAAGTGGACAACCATTGGCATCGGTACACACGGTTCGCAATTTAATACAAGCCAGATCCCATTGTCCTGCTACTGCGCAAGAGGGAGGGGCAGAAACGACTATGTTAGAACCAATGCCGACTACTGCGTCAGAGCAGTCGGTAAGAGACATCGTTAACACATTTCCCTGTGTCTTCTGTTTATAGGCGGCTTTGCAAGTAATATCCCGAGCTTCCAGTTTCCACTTCTCATCTTCGGTTCTGGGTGTGAGTTTTACATAGGCAAAGTCTGCATCAATGGCCATATCATCTACCCTTTCCTTGGTTTTTGGAAGTGGGGTAGGGGGAGGCTCAGATAGTGGCACCAAGATGGCAGTCTGAGAAATTCGACCAAAGCCGGCTTCGACTTCTTTTGTGTTTCGGTTCTGCGCCATCATTTCCAGCTTCACATCGACCAGCAGGGCATCTGTGGCGCTTACCGGGTGTCCATAGGAAACGGTGGCTTTTCCGGTGAAGTCTCTACCTCCCCAGAAGGCTTTATCAAGCACTACTTCCCATACTCCATTACCATCATGGGTTTGAGAAACACCAGGATAGGGATTGGTTTCGCCGTTTTTCATTAACTGCATAATAGGGTCTACGAAACCAAAGATTATGTTTGTATGCATTTCCAAAGGACGGCTGGCATTGTCTCCAACGGGGCTCGCATTTCCAGTACTGGATTCAGGATCATTCATAAGTCGCAAAGCAGGGCCCGCAATCCTGTTTTGAGGCAGGGGCACTTCCACGAGATCCCAATCAACGCCATCACCCCTTACGATAGTCGGTATCTGATTCTTGCTATTGCCTTGGTTATCACTGCCGTCATCGGGGAATGTGCAGCTTGGGTAATCGACTCCACCAATGGGGATGGAATCCTGCTTGTTACTCTCAGTGAGACTAACCTGATTTGGATTATTAGGATCAAACGCTACGTCACAGGTTACGATACCTGGGTCAAGTACCGTTACACCTGAGCTGTTTTGTGTGCCACCGGTATTACTATTTGAGCCAGAACCCGTAGTGGTGCCACCACAGTTCACGGGTAAAGCGTACATCATTTGGTAAGTGCTAACGTTGGTTAGGCTGAGGTCAAAATTCATGACTGTTGTTAGGTCAAAGCCAAGTTCCAGCACTAAAAATTCGGTCGCATTACAGGTGAAGGTATAAGGCTGCATCAAGGTTGTTGCGACAGTGCTCGTCGTTAAATCGGGAAATGTAGGATCGCCCTCTACCACTGTTAGCGTTGTACCAGGTTGTCGAATAAGGACTGGAGAGGTATAGCCCGTTGTGGTTAAGCTCTCGTTTTTCCAATTAAAAATGGTTGAGTCGGGAAACAGCGTTAAACTTGAATTGATAATAAAGCTCTGGCCTTCGGGAATGGTCAGGGAAGATATATTTAGCCCGGTGGAAAAGCTCGCCGACAACCCGGCATTGGCGATCACGATGGTTGAAAAATGGTTTGTAGAGCCGCTAATTACCGCGACGCTGCTTTCTGTATCAAGGCTGACTTTCACATTCTTCAACGGGCTGGTTTCAAGTTTATTACCGGCTGATGCTTCCGTTAACAGGGCCAGAATGGGGGTGGAATAGGTTTCCCCTTCTTTTGTAATGGGCTGAGGTTTGCGAATTTCCACGCTAATATCTGATTTAAATTCCAACCCGTCTGGTTTCAAATCGTATGCAAAATCGATATTGCCTTGACTAAACTGGCTGGGAACCTTATCACCTGTGATGCGGGTGACGACAATTTCAACCTCATTCATGGGCAGGGCATTTGGCGGAATTGTTATGGTAAGTTCGCCATCATCGGATTGGAGTATATTGTTGGCTGCTTTGGTAGCCAGTTTTTTAATGATGACATTCTCGCCCGTCTGGTTATTATTGCTTGGCTGCTCGTTATTTTGTTCAGTTGTGGGGGGCGTGGGCGTTGGTATGCCGGCATCTGAAGTGGAGTCGTCGCCGTTGTGTTTGCATGCGATGAGTGCTGTCGAGAAGACAAAACATATTAACACCAGTTTAAATAACTTCACGTTACTTCCCTCCACACCTTTTTATCTCTTTTATTGTTCTAAGAGTATACCACTTGAACCGCTATGCCACAGCGCCACATGGGACAGAGTCGCCCTTAACAGCAGTCTAAGGCGCATACCTGAAATTTGGCTTAAAGATTTTATTAGAGAATAACCACATAGCGAGCATGGTCAGATGAGTCTATCATGTCAGGCGAGGCAGGTCGATAGAGAAAAATACTGATAATAAACAGTATATTAATCGCCTGTCACTGCACAGCTACTTTACCGCGAATAAGCATAAATTAAGGATAGAGTGGCATATTACCAGGGCCTCACTACAGGTGTAAGAAAATAGTATTGCCATTGAGAAACAATGTTGAAAGATCTTAAGCGTAACAGTGTACCCACCTTAGTCGTGTTTATCACGATGGTGCTGACTTTGGGTTCGTGCACGGGTACTCGCATTGATGAGGATGCTGATCCGGAAGACCTGTTTGGATTATTCAAGAAAATTGAGCGCCTAGAGGCGAATGATACCCCCACAGGGGCGGGAATTGGCGATATCAATGGAGATGGGATCTTAGACCTGATTTTTCCTGCCACGCCATTGGAAGCGACCCAGGCCCCAGCTAACGATAGCATTAACCCGGACGAAAATCCCAATAATGCCATTGCGCAGGTTGGTGAGATCTATTTGGGCAAGGGGGATGGGACCTTCACCCATAGCATTAATATCGAATTGCTGACGGGGCTTATCTATGGAGATTTGCAAATTGGGGATTTAAACGGGGATGGTTATCCCGACCTGCTTTATTACAGCAGCGACTCCATCTATTTGCATAAAGGTGGGCCGTCTTTAGAAAGTTTAAAACAGGGTTATCTTGTGTGGGCTCAGGAAAATGCTGGGAACACGTCCTTTGGTGCCTTGATCGCTGACCGAGTAGCCCTGGCCGATTTTAACTCCGACAATGAATTGGATTTATTTGTCTCCCGCTGGGATCCTGGTAGTACAGACATAGAGTCAGGGAAAGATGCTGGTACTCCCAGGAATCTGGAAGTTGCGGTATTTGAGGGACATTTTCCAGATATCGGTTCTGGTAATAATTGGCATTTCCTAAGCCCAATCAATGTGAGCAGAGACTATCAAGTCTTTGCCTTTGGCAATGTAGACACCAATTCTGAACTGGATTTTATTGGAACTCATTTTAGTTCCCAATCGATCGCCAAATTGGTTCGAAATAAGCAGGGCTTGCACCATGATTTGACAGTATCCGATAACCTAAACCCCTATAGAGTCATCGCCGCCAACTTTTCTGATGTGGATGGCGACGGGGATCAGGATGTCATCGTGCTTCGTGGATATGATGATGCAGATGAAAACGCAAGTGTGTTCGAAATTTCCGTCAGTGAAACGCAGAACGAAATTTCGAATCAATACCATCCTAACCCCAACAGTCAATCACTTAAGGGAATTAAATTGCCTCGGTATGAAACAATTAGTGAAGTAACGGTGGCTTTGGGTGATTTCAATGGCGATGGCTTGGCAGACGCTGTCATTACCAGTCCCAGAGAACACAAGGATGTCGTCTATTTTGTGCGGCAGGATCCAAATACAGAAGAGGGATATGTTGTGGGCGCATTGGATGTGACCAAGTATTTATCTCGAGATTTGGCTTTCGTCTATGATCTTCGGGTTGCCGATTTTGATAATAATGGCCGCCCGGATTTGATGTTGGGAATAGCCGATGAACTCGATATTGGCTTCACTGGCGGAAGCTATAAATACTACCAGTTTTATCTATCTCTGGACTGATCTGACGTTTGGCCTGCAGCCAGGAAGCTAGTCCACTTCCACCAGCATGTAACCCATGCGACGGTAATCTTTTATCTGTTCTGGTCCATGGGCAGCTACGTCTACGTAGTCTGGGAACTCTGATGCGTCGACGCCCTTCATTTCGGCAAAGGTGCCACAGATGTGGACGGGCACATTGTCTTTAACCAGCGATTGTACCGTTTTATGGGCCTTCTCGTGTTTTTTCTGTTTAGACTTGCTCAGTGCAAATTGCTCATAGCCGTGAGATACCACGGCGATATCCAGACCCGGAAAGCGCTTGCGGATTTTTTCGATGGCATCTTTGACGCGGGGCAGGGCGGTATCCAGCTTGGCTCGATTGCCACTGACGATTTCAAACACCACACCGGGTGGCGGCTCTTTGAGGGCAATGATCTGTTTAACGGCACTATCCAGTGCGGCGAAGGCAGAGTTTGCGCTGAGTAGCGCAAACCCGATAAGTACCAATGAGCCTAAGAGTTTTTTCATCACTTACTCTGAGATTTCGTCTGCATACAAGATTCCCCCGGTGTAGCCGCCCGCAGGTGCGCGTAGCTTCACAAACTTGCCAACTGTTAGAGGGAATCCGGGCACAGGGGCACTATTGATATCGATGTTCATGCCTTCAACCTCAAGCTGAGTAGCGGAGGTGACGGCAGTGATATTTCCCTCGATACGAATCACTTGTCCCTCGTTGTTTTCCCGTTTTACATAAGTGGCAATATAGTTTCCGCTATCGGTGTCTTTATAGGCCCTGACTTCAACCCGATGATTAGGCTGCAAATCCGAAACAGACAGGTATTTATCGTCTGCCACGCTATCGTCTTCCATCAGAGTCAGGTTATTAATATAAAAACGTTGCCCCATGATCTGAATCGCGCTCTGACTGGGGAGTGCGCCCCCCGCATCAATATAGCCTTCTATCCGTATGTAGGAGTCTTCGTGCTTTTCAATCTCTTGCGCGATGAAAACACCTACTGAATTATAGTAACCTTCTACTTCCAGTTCCATGTTCAATGTAATGGGAAAGGTGGCGCTGCTGTCTTCATTTTTTATGGCGCGGCCATTGAGTTTGAAATCATAGTCTGTTTCCGGGCTGGTTTTGGCTCCGGGCAAGATGGATGTCACTATGCCTTCGAATTCGATACGTTGTCCTGAGTCCTGGAGGATCTGTTGCGGGTCTTTTCGAAGCTTGATACGCGTCGCGACCAATTGATTGCTCACATTAAACACTTCAGCGATGTCTTCGTTTTCCACTTCGATATAGGCACCATTCGCCAACATCTCGAACCCTTGTACATTGGTGTCGTAGGCAACGGTTAGGTTGCCCAACTGAAATATCATGTCCATCTCATTCAGAGATGAAACCACACCCTTGATTTCTACTTTCTCTCCCAGAGTGTGGGCCTCTTTTTCCACCTTGATGCGGGTAGCCAGCACGGTGGTTTCAGAAATGGGATAGCCGCTGACTTCCACCACGGTTGCGCCGGCACCATTGCCAGGGACCAGGTCGTTTACGCTAAGTATGGTGGCACTGCCATTATTGTCAAACACCATATCAGGCGAATAGGTGATGGTTTGGTTCATCACCGTAATCACGCCAGCCACATTGGACGTCACCAAGCCTTCCATACTGTTCTCAAAGGTAATATGCCCCGCTTCACCGCTAACACCGTCGGCATTGGTGTTGGCAGTAAACGTAACCACCATGCCTTGTCCCAAATCCCGTTCACTGCCCGAAACATCATCCACGCTAAACGTAGACTTGCTGGTGTCGTAGCGCACGCCATTCACATAGATACTGCCAAAACGGGATATGGTGCCGTGCACCAGTTCATTGAAGCCGGTACCCGTCTCACCTCCCCCTGCGGCGCAGGCGGCGAGTATAATCGCGGTAATTGCGTAAAGTGGGTTGCGTGTATACTGCTTCATTCTGCTTACCCTTTATCAGATTCGTTTTCTTCAAAATAGTAAAGGCCTATTCCTGCTGCGTGCTTGCCTTCACCTTCCACATCGGGATTCACATCTCTGTCCCGCTGTGCCATGAACTTGTCGACCTGTTCCAGAAATTCCTGGCCGTTCTCAGCCAGATAGGTCTTGATCTCTTCCAATGCCTCTTTGGGCAGATTGTCGTAGTAGATTTTACGTTGGAACAGGGGGGAGGACGTTTCATTACCATAGGTGTTGTGATCAATGGTAGAAATAAGTCCGGCCACGTCCATACCCAAAATTCCCAGCTTCTCGATGACACTGGCCTGTGGAATAAAGGCCCGTTCCAGCAATCGCACACGATCATCACTCTTTAACTCGATGGCACCGACACGATCCAGTTCATCTAAAACGGCGCGATGGGGCACGTCGCCACTATAACTTTTGACCAGTGTCATGAAGCTCTTTTCCGAGCCCTCTATGGGCAGTATGGCGCATCGTCCACGTTTATCGTGGAAGCGAGGGTCGTGTACCCAGCCATATATGACTCGCGCCGCCCGGTTATAGTTCTCGATTTCTGTTATAGGCTCTTCCAGGGCCTGTTTCCGGATATAGCTCACGTCTTTGCGCGTTAAGCCAGTGATGGTCGATATTCGGGAGTCGGATTGTTTACGGCCCGGTAAGTCAAATTCATGGGCAGCGATGTCGACGTAGACTCGCTTGGTGATCTCACCAAAGGTCTTGTAGGAAACACCGTTCCTTAGCAGGATACGCACGAGCGGTCTGAGCAGGCGAAAAATCGCCTGATAGAGTGCTTTTTGTTTCCTTTGAGGGTCTGCCATAGTGTTCCGCTTGTCAATCTGCTTCTCTTAAGGATACATCACAATCGTGAGTGCATTCTTAAATGATTGGGAAAAACTGCCCAATAATGTTAGCGTCCACGCCGCTGGAATTTTAAGGAGTTATTTTGCCATATAAAATCAAAAGGATGGGAATAATTTCTGGCTTAGCGCGGGGGCCGGTGAGAACGAAAAATCAGTGGTTTTAGACCAGGTCTAATTTTCCTCGGCACCAAAAAGCTGTTTCAGGATGCTTTCGTAGATTTCGGAGAGTTGGTCCAGGTCGGATACCTTCACGCATTCATTGATCTTGTGGATGGTGGCGTTGACAGGACCCAGCTCCACCACCTGGGCACCCATGGGGGCAATAAATCGACCGTCTGAGGTGCCGCCACTGGTGGAAAGCTTGGGCTCGTAGCCAGTTACTTCGGCGATGGCGTCACGGATGGTGTCTACCAGCTCTCCTTCAGGAGTCAGAAAGGGATTGCCGGAGAGGGACCACTCAATCTCGTAGTCCAGCTTGTGTCTATCCAATACTTCCGTGACCCGCTGTTTGATCGCCTCTTCCGTCAGTTCAGTGGAAAAGCGCAGATTGAACAGGGCCTCCAGATCGCCGGGGATCACATTGGTGGCACCGGTGCCGCTCTTGATATTGGAAATCTGAAAGGTGGTGGGGGGGAAGTATCGATTGCCTCGATCCCATTCGATACCGGAAAGCTCGGCAATGGCGGGCGCGGCCAGATGAATCGGGTTCTTGCCCAGGTGGGGATAGGCCACATGGCCTTGTATACCACGCACGATCAGCTTGCCATTGAGCGAACCACGTCGGCCGTTTTTGACCACATCACCCACTTTGTCATCACTGGTGGGTTCACCCACGATGCAAAAGGCGATGGTCTCGCCCCGATCTTTGAGAAACTCCACCACTTTCACCGTGCCGTTTACAGCAGGGCCTTCTTCATCACTAGTAATGAGGTAGCCGATGGAACCTGTGTGCTCGGGATTTCTTTCCACAAAACGTTCGGTGGCTGTCACCATGGCCGCCAGACTACCCTTCATATCAGCAGCACCTCGACCATAGAGGAAACCGTCTCTAACGATGGGCTCAAAAGGGGGCGTGTTCCATTGCTCGGTAGGGCCCGAAGGCACTACATCGGTATGACCGGCAAACACCAGGATGGGCCAATCTGTACCGCGTCTGGCCCAGAAATTTTCCACCTCACCAAAGGGCAGCCTTTCGATGACAAAACCCAGTTTTTCCAGGCGTGTAATCATCAGGTCCTGACACCCCTTGTCTTCGGGGGTGACAGAATCTTTGGCAATGAGTGCCTTGGCCAGCTCCAGTGTAGTCGACATGGTGTTCCTATCTAGTCAAAAAATTTCTGGTACTCGTCTTCATCAAAGCCGAGTAACTTTTCACGGTTCGCAATAATCAAGGGCCGCTTAATAATGCTCGGTTTCTCCAGCATTATCTTTATAGCATTGCCCTGATTGATGCCCGATTTTTCCTCGTCGCTGAGTTTACGCCAGGTCAGGCCACGTCGATTGAGTAAAGACTCCCAGCCCAGCTCTTTGACCCAGCTTTTCAGTTTGGTCTCGTCTACTCCTTCCTTTTTGTAATCATGAAAGGTGTATTCGATACCGTTTTCGTCCAGCCAGTTCAGGGCCTTTTTTACCGTGCCGCAGTTCTTGATGCCGTAGACGTCTGTCATTAGATGTCTCGTAGCAACTCGTTGATGCCTACCTTACCGCGAGTCTTTTCGTCCACTTGTTTGACGATGACCGCGCAATATAGGCTGTATTTACCGTCTTTTGATGGCAGGTTACCGGAAACCACGACCGAACCAGCAGGGACGCGACCGTAGGTCACTTCACCGGTTTCGCGGTTGTAGATCTTGGTGCTTTGGCCGATGTACACGCCCATGGAAATGACCGAGCCTTCTTCCACTATCACGCCTTCTACGATTTCGGAACGCGCACCGATAAAACAGTTGTCTTCAATAATGGTTGGACTGGCTTGCAGCGGCTCCAAAACGCCACCGATACCCACGCCGCCGGAGAGATGCACATTTTTACCGATTTGGGCACAGGAACCGACTGTCGCCCAGGTGTCTACCATAGTGCCGCTATCCACGTAGGCACCAATATTCACGTAGGATGGCATCAGGACCACGCTGGGTGCAATGTAGGAGCCTTTGCGCACTGTGGCAGGGGGGACTACACGTACGCCGCCTTCCAGGAAACTACGCGAATCAGTGGAGGCGTATTTTGTTTCCACCTTATCATAGAAACGGGCGAAACCGCCTTCTACCACTTCGTTGTCTTGAATGCGAAAAGACAATAACACGGCCTTTTTCAGCCACTCGTTCACCACCCAACTGCCGTCTTTCTTTTCCGCAACGCGCATTTCACCGCGATCGATCATCTCGATGGCCTGTTGCACGGCGTCTTTGACCTGGGCATCCACATTTCGAGGTGTGATGTCGGCGCGGGCTTCAAAGGCCTCTTCGATTATTCCTTTCAAATCGCTCATGAATTTCTCCAATCAATAACTAATAGTTTTCCAAAACGGTTTTGATGCGCTTTGCAGCATCGATGCAGGTTGCTATCTCTGCCACCAGCGCAATTCGCACATGATTTTTTCCGGGATTGCCACTGTCCGTGTCTCGTGACAAATAGCTTCCAGGTAATACTAAAACATTCTCTTGTTCGTAGAGTCTGCGGGTAAATGCTTCGTCGTCCATGGGCAGACTTGGCCACAGATAAAAACTGGCGTCCGGCTGTTTGCAATCCAGCACGGGAGACAGGATCTCGATCACCGATTGAAATTTTTCTCGATAGGCATCGCGATTTTTTCGCACGTGTTCTTCATCATCCCAGGCCATGATACTCGCCGTTTGGGTGGGTAAGGCCAGGGCACAACCGTGGTAGGTTCTGTATTTCAGATAGCGGCTCATCACCTCTGCATCACCGGCGACGAAGCCGGAACGCAGTCCTGCCAAATTGGAACGCTTGGACAGGCTGTGAAAGACCAGACAGTTTTTGTATTCGCTGTTACCTGCGTTTTTTGCCGCAGCAAGGAGACCGACCGGCGGATTGCACTCGTCCGGATAGATTTCGGAATAGCATTCATCTGATGCAATCACAAAATCGTAACGCTCGGCTGCTTCCATTAACCACAGTAATTGCTCTTCCGGGATCACCGCACCGGTGGGATTTCCGGGTGAACAGATATAAATAAGCTGACAGCGTTGCCATATCTTTTCGGGCACTGATTTGAAATCGGGCAGGTAATTATTTTCAGCTGTTGTGTTCAAGTAATAAGGCTCGGCACCCGCGAGCAAGGCCGCCCCTTCATAAATCTGGTAAAAGGGATTGGGCATGATGACCACGGGCCTGGTATTGCGATCCACCACCGCCTGGGCAATGGAAAAAAGCGCTTCACGTGTGCCGCTCACCGGGATGACGTGTTTCTCTGCATCAATGCCCGCATCGCCTAAGCCAAAGCGTCTTTGCAACCAAGCCGCAATGGATTGCCGCAACTCGGGCGTGCCCTTACTGAAGGGGTATTTGGAGTAGCGATGTCTGTCATCATGCATGGCCTGCAGGAATCGCTCATCCGCCTCATGCTGAGGTTCGCCGATGGACAAGGAAACGGCGGACTTGTCTGCAGCGGGCGTCACACCGTCGAGCAGTTTTACCAGTCGCTCAAAGGGGTAGGGATGCAGTTTTTGTAGGTCCGGGTTCATTTTTTAGCCAGTCGGGAAAAAGGGCGTAGTATAGGCGATTCCGGGTTTTGAGGCCAGAATCCGCGTAAATCGTACAAGAATTGGCTGGCTTCGTGCTACTTAACGAGCCTTTTAGTCCATTTTATGATTTAATTCCCAGCCATGTTCAAACCCTTAGAACTTTTCATCGGTCTACGCTACACGCGCGCCAAGCGCAGGCATCAATTTATTTCCTTTATTACCCTGGCATCTCTCCTGGGCGTGGCCCTGGGTGTTACTGCCTTGATCACAGTGATGTCGGTGATGAATGGATTTGAGCAGGAATTGCGCAAACGCACCCTGGACATGACCGCCCACGCCAGCATCCATGAAGACAATAACAAACTGGGTAACTGGCAGGCCGTGGCCGACGCAGCGGCCAAACATCCGCAAGTGATCGGACAAGCGCCCTATATACAGGCCGAGGGCATGCTCAGCTATAACGGTGAAGTGCAGGGCACTATCGTCAATGGCGTGCGTCCTGATCTGGAAGGGAATGTTTCCAATATTGGTAAAAAGATGAGCTTCGGTCGTTTCGAAGACCTGAAAGCCGGTGAATTTGGTATTGTGCTGGGCGTGGACCTGGCGCGTACCCTCAATGTGTTGTTGGGCGACAAGATTACACTGATTGTTCCTCAGGCAGCGGTCACTCCCGCCGGGATCTTGCCCCGACTCAAACGATTTACCGTGGTCGGCGTGTTTGATGCCGGCATGTACGAATACGATAGTGCCTTTGCCTATGTTCACCTTGATGACGCCTCGCGACTATTCCGTATGCACGGTGAAGTGACTGGGCTGCGCCTGCAACTCAAGGACATGTTGATCGCCCGTACGGTGAGTCGCGAACTGGTTCAGGAACTCCCCGGTCGCTATTTTATTCGCGACTGGACCCAGCAACACGCCAATTTTTTCCGTGCCGTGCAAATCGAAAAGACAGTCATGTTTATTATTCTGAGTTTGATCATTGCCGTGGCAGCCTTCAATCTGGTCTCCATGCTGGTGATGGTGGTGATGAGTAAGGACGCAGACATCGCCATCTTGCGTACACTGGGAGCCACGCCCGGTATGATTATGCGCGTGTTCATGGTGCAAGGCACGGTGATCGGCCTGTTTGGAATACTACTTGGCGGTATTGGCGGGATCACGCTTTCCCTCAACGTGGAAACCATCGTTCCATTCCTGGAGACGATTTTTGGTTTTGACCTCTTCCCATCAGACGTCTATTACATTAGCGATTTGCCCTCTGAATTAAAGTGGAGTGATGTGGCGCAAGTGTGCGGTGTGGCCTTTGGATTTTGCCTTGTCGCAACCCTCTATCCCGCCTGGCGTGGCGCCAAGGTACAACCGGCGGAGGCCCTGCGTTATGAGTGATGTGAACAGCGCGGAAGATCTGCAACACGCGTCCACTGCCGTCATCGAGGCCAAGGGTGTATCCAAGGTCTTTGGGCTGGGCGAGTTGAGCGTGGAAGTGTTGGGAGACATCAGTTTCAGTGTCAACAAGGGTGAGCGCATTGCGATCGTCGGTGCTTCCGGTTCGGGCAAGAGTACCCTCTTGCATCTGATGGGAGGACTGGATCTGCCCAGCACAGGACAAGTCCTCATTAATGGACAAGACCTGACGAAAATGAGCGATGCCGAGCGCGGGCGTTTCCGCAATCACCACCTGGGATTCGTCTATCAGTTTCATCATCTGCTACCTGAATTTACCGCCCTGGAAAACGTGGCCATGCCCTTGATGATTAGAGGACTGGAACCGGTGGAGGCGGCCCGGTCTGCCACTGAAATGCTGGAAAAGGTGGGACTGGGTCAGCGTGTAAGCCATAGACCGGGGGAACTGTCGGGCGGAGAAAGGCAACGTGCTGCCATTGCCCGCGCACTGGTTACCAATCCGCAATGCATTCTTGCCGACGAGCCCACGGGCAATCTGGATAACAAGACGGCCGACGGCGTTTATCAACTCATGTTGGAATTGAACAAGGAAATGGACACGTCCATCATTATCGTCACCCATGATATGGAGCTGGCGAAAAAGATGGATAGGGTGTTGACCTTGGTTGATCAGAAGCTTCATACTGTCTCTGCTTAATTCGTTAGAGCGGCGTCTACTGCGGGTGGACAGGGGTCAGGTTTCACATCTCACAACTTACATTCTTGAATGTCATGTGGGATGTGAAACCTGACCCCAGTCTTCTCACTGATATGTGAGACCTGACCCCAGTCTTCTCCACGAGATAGGCTCACAAATAACAATAATAAGAAGTGTCATGTCTTTTGTACTTGCCGTTTTATGCTTTTTATCGGGCATTGTTTTATGCCTTAATATCACAGCGCTCCCCGCTCCGATGTGGTGCTGGGCGCTGGCTATTACTGCGCCGCTAAGTGTGATACGCACCCCGCTTACCCATGCCGCCTTTGGTCTGAGTGGTTTTCTTTGGGCCCTGTTGTTCGCCCATCAGGTGCTGCACCAAAGTCTTCCCTTGGAATACGAAAACCAGGAAGTTCAGGTACAGGGTGTGATTGCCAATCTACCGGAACGCAAACGTGACCAACTGCGTTTTGAGTTTGCGGTTTCTGAATATCGAATCGGGCAGGCGCAATTTCGTGGACCGGATCGTCTCCTGCTCAATTGGCCCAAAGCGACAATCGATTTAGTACCGGGTGCAGAATGGTGCCTGACCGTGAAGCTCAAACGCCCCCACGGTTTTCGTAATCCCGGTGGTTTTGATTATGAAAAATGGCTGTTTCAAAAAGGTATACGCGCCACCGGTACTGTACGTAACCAGGGAGACAATATCACCACAGGCCGAATTGACTATCGGTTTCTGATTCATCGTATTCGCTACCATCTCGCAAAAAACATCGACCTTATTACCCAGGACCATCCCGAGTTTGCCGGCGTGTTCAAGGCGCTGACCCTGGGTGATCGTTCCGGTATCAGTAAGGCCCAGTGGCAGGTGTTCATGAACACGGGCACCAATCACCTGGTGGCCATTTCCGGTTTGCATATCGGGCTGGTGGCGGGATTCGCTTTTTTCCTGGGTCGTCGTGCTGCCCGCTTTTTTCCGTCCTTACTCGTTCGATGGCCAGCGCAAAAAATTGCAGGGCTCACGGCCCTTGCCGCCGCCTTTTGTTACGCAGCACTGGCCGGATTTTCCGTGCCCACCCAACGGGCCTTGATCATGACCGCCGTTGCCCTGTGGGCTCTTTTAGGAAAACGACGACTGCCGGCGGCCACGGTCTTGTCGATTGCCCTGTTGCTCGTGTTGCTCATCGACCCTTTGGCGATCCTCTCTGCTGGCTTTTGGCTATCGTTTGCTGCGGTGGCGATTATTTTTCTGGGTATGAGTGGCCGCCTGGACCAGTCCAGCCTGTGGTGGAAATGGGGGCGGGTGCAATGGGTGGTATCCCTCGCCCTGATACCGTTTTTGATGCTCCTGTTTCAACGCTTCTCCATCATCTCGCCCCTGGCCAATTTGATTGCCGTGCCCTGGGTGAGCCTACTGGTGGTGCCCCTGGCCCTGGTGGGACTGGTGCTTGGTTTGTTGAGCGTCACGCTGGGCAGCTATGTGGCGGTAATGATCCATTACTTATTGCAGCTGCTGTGGTGGGTGATGGAATGGGTGGCGGCCAGTCCCATGGCCGTCTGGTCGCAGCACACACCAAGCGTATTAAGCATCGGATTATTAACGGTTTCTATGTTGTTGTTGCTGGCGCCACGGGGTATTCCGGGCAAGTTCCTGATCGGGGTGCTGGCGCTTCCCGCCTTCGTGCTAAAACCGGATATCCCTCCCGCAGGTGAGGCCTGGATCACCCTCTTGGACGTGGGACAGGGCGAGGCGGTGACGGTACAAACTCGTCATCATCTGCTTCTGTATGACACGGGTGCGCGCATGTCTGCCGACATGGACAGTGGCGCCTCGGTGATTGTGCCCTTTTTGCGGGAATCCGGATTGAGGAGTATAGACATGCTCGTTGTCAGTCATAACGATATGGATCACCGTGGGGGACTAAAATCGATTCTCGATGAGGTGCCGGTGCAGCGGCTGCTGGGCAGTGACGAACTCCCGGAAGCGCCCAATACCTTTTGCGAGTCGGGCGAAAGCTGGGACTGGGACGGCGTGCGGTTTGAGTTTCTGCACCCAAGCGGAGATCACGATCTGGGTAAAAACGACCGCTCCTGTGTGCTGCGTGTTGCCACAAACGCGGGCTCTATCCTCATCGCCGGTGATGTGGAAGCTCCGGCAGAGCAGAGAATTGTGGAACGCCTCGGTTCTCGTCTGCAATCAAATGTACTCATCGCCCCACACCACGGCAGTATGACCTCGTCCACGGAGGACTTTATCGATGCAGTGGCCCCCCAAACCGTGCTTTTTCCCGTCGGTTATGTTAATTGCT
>JAOUPJ010000028.1 GCA_029879945.1 Gammaproteobacteria bacterium | reverse complement strand
CAGTGCCGAGCTGGCCAAGTCTCAAGACTCAAGCGTTGTGACTGCCAAATTTTCTGAAACAGAAGAAAAGCTAAAGACCCAGGAACAAGAAATTCATTTACTAAAGGCCAGTCTGAGTACCGCGCAACAGCAATTGGAAACCAAAAAGCAGGCAACCCAGTTGGCATTGGCTAAACCGAGTATCCGCTTGCTACAGCCCCTTCTTGTCAGTGTACGCGGTGGGCCCGAGGTCTACGTTCCACAACATACCCGATTTGCAGATATCAAAGGTAAGGTCTTCGCGCCGGCGGGTATAAAATATGTCACCATCAATGGCACGCGCGCCACGGTGGACAGTAAGGCCTACTTTCATTCCAAGGTTGCAATCAGTAAAAAACGCACGCCTGTCGAGATTTCCGCTGTTGATCAACTGGATCAAAAGTCCTCCATGTCTTTTGATTATTTGATTGACGAGTTAAAACAGGCGCAAACCAAACCCGTAGACGATTCCAATACGGTCTTGGCAACAGCCGCGAAGGACTACAGTAATTATTATGCCCTGGTAATCGGGAATGATAAGTATCGGGAATTTTCAACACTGAAAACGGCAGTTAATGATGCCAAGGCCGTGGGAGATATACTGAGTAACCAGTACGGATTCAAGACCACCACCCTGGTCAACGCCAGCCGCTTTATGATATTGGCAACATTGAAGCGTTTGAGCAGTCGTCTTACTGATAAAGACAATTTACTCGTTTACTACGCCGGCCATGGTCAGATAGACGACAGCCAAGAGGGGTATTGGTTACCCGTGGACGCCAATAAGAATGACAAACGTCGCTGGATCTCTAACTCTGCGATTACCGAAATGCTGAGTTCATTGAGTGTAAAACGAGTGCTGGTGGTCGCGGACTCTTGTTACTCAGGCACACTGACACTTACGTCCATTCCCAGTGCAAACGAAGGTCTGTCTGCGAAAGACAGGTTGACTCTGATGCGCACTCTGGCCAAGTCCAAATCCCGTATCGCGCTGACTTCCGGCGGTCTGCGTCCTGTTTCGGACGAGGGGCCAAAGCAGAATTCAGTCTTCGCCCACGCCTTCCTCGAGTCGCTGGAGGAAAACACGAAAATTATAGCGGGTCAAACATTGTACAGAGACATTCAGCTTCGTATGGAAACTCTTGGTGAAGCAAAATCTCTAGGCCAGGAGCCCAGATATGCCCCTATCCGCCATGCGGGACATCAGTCCGGTGAATTTTTCTTCTTTCCGAGAAAGGCTTCAGCACCAAGCTGATCGAAATTTGATCGCCGCTGGCTAAAGCGTCTATTTTAGCCCGAGTTTTATACACTTACAGCCCACTCTTTGTGGGCCTTCTTTGAACTTAAGTCTGTTAAATCTCAGGTTTATTGTTTGCCGTCGATATATTTTGTATTACGAATAAATCGACTCAGGGCAAATGGAAATCTGGAATGAAAATTCTCCTTGTTGACGCCTCCCAGGATGACGTCAAGACATTGGGCGAAATTGTTAAAGCCGAAAACAGTGAATTTTTTTCGGCGAGTAACGGGTCTGAAGCAGTGGATGTGTTCCAGGAACACAAACCCGAACTCATATTCATTGACGCCAATCTGCCGGAACAGTCTGCTTTCCCTTTAGTGGCCGATATTAAATCCCTTCAAGACCTGGAAGAATTTGTTCCCATCATTGTTCTGGTACCCGCTGGCGATAGCGCCATGGCGAGAAAATCGGTGGAGGCCGGTGCCGATGATTTTCTATTCAGACCCATAGACCGGGATATCATTCGTTCCAAAATTAGCGCCATGAATCGCATACGTGTTTTGCACTATCGAAATGTGGTGAATCATCGTGAACTCAAGAAAATGAACATGGCGACTCAGCGTGAGTTGGATGTTTCCAAGCATGTCTTTTCGGTAATATTGGAGAAAGATGGACAAGCCACCTTGCCAATCCGCTCTTGGGTTACACCGGTCAGTATGTTTAATGGCGACCTGGTATTGAGTGCCAGAACGCCCTCGGGTGGCACCCATGTCATGCTGGGTGACTTTACCGGACACGGACTCTCTGCCGCACTCGGGGCGATACCCACCTCAGATATTCTTTACACCATGACAGCAAAGGGTTTCTCCATTGGCGATATTGCTGTGGAGATGAACAAGCGTCTGCGATCCTTGCTTCCCCGAGACATGTTTTGCGCTGCAATTCTGATGGAAATCGATTCGGAGCGAAGCACATTAGGTGTTTGGATTGGCGGCATGCCCGACGTCATTATTTTTAAGCAGAATGAAGGCGTGGTGAAAAGCATTGCTTCATTTAGTCCACCCTTAGGTGTGGCCGATCCAGAGCGGTTCAAAAGGCAGGTGGAAATCCTCTCCATTGATGAAAACTACGGTATCTACGCCCTTTCAGATGGCTTGATCAATACCATGAATCAAAAAGGGCAGCGCTACCAAATGGCTGGTCTTTATGAGCTTATAGGAAAGCACCGAACTGATAAAGGCGTGTTCGATGCCATCATAGATGACGTCAATCGATTCTCCAAGGGAAGTCAGCAAAAAGACGATATCTCATTGGTGGAGGTACTGGGTAGTGCTCAATCTCAAAAAGATAAGGCATCAACCCACGTTAAGCGAGTACAAAGCATTCCACCCGCTTCATGGAAAGTGCAATTAGAATTTGATGCAAATGTGCTAAAGAACGTGAATCCAGTCCCTCATATGCTTAATCTCATTATGCAGATACAGGATCCTGCCGGGCATCGCGAGAGAATATTCACAATTTTGTCGGAATTATTTTCCAACAGTCTGGAACATGGATTACTTGAGTTGTCCTCGTCCTTGAAACGCAGCTCACAGGGCTTTGCTGAATACTACACGAAGAAAAAAGAGCGCTTGGCAAAATTGGAATATGGAATTATCACCGTAGGTCTCACGCATATAGCTTATGAAACCCACGGTGAATTGGAAATTCATGTAACGGATAGTGGAAAGGGTTTTGATTACAGTAAGCGTCAGCGTGATCTGGAAAGCAATAAAAAACTCAGCGGTCGCGGCTTGGGATTGATTAATAGCATGTGCCAGTCTTTGGAATACCGTGGCATCGGCAATGAAGTGCTTGCGGTGTATTCCTGGCAGTACATGGTAGAAGAAGAATAAAAAAAAGACCAGTGCTCACTATCCTTAGCGGGCTTGCGAGACGTATCTCACATCTGGTCTTAGCGGGTTGCTATGCGTGCGAATGTGCAGAATTGAGTTGTTTCTGCGCTTGCTTCGTCAAATAGTGTAGCGATCAAAAAGGGCCAAAATTAAGTGGCTTTTTGTAAAGAAAGGTAACAAGAAAATATTTGTAACTCACTAAAAACAAAGCAATAAATTTCCTATTTGCGGTTTTTCTCACCACAGATTTACGCCGGCTGCCCTTCATCAGCACTTTATTTCCCCTGAAAAATCCGGTTATGATTGAGTCCGTTCACCAATTAAACGCGCTTTATCGATCGACAGGGAAGGGGTAGGAGAATCAATAGAAGACGGGCCTTGATGCTATCAGCGGCTGCCAGTGTGTTCCTCACAGGATTCCGGCTATGGCCGCAACAGGGCGTGTTTAATCCCTGCCTGTCGCCCAAGTCCCTCAAACTGTCTGCTACTGAACAGGCCCTGGTAGACCAGGCTTGGGACGGGATAGACCCGAGCCTGGTGTGGGATTGTCATACCCATCTGGTTGGCGTAGGGGACGATGGCAGTGGTATCTATCTGAGCCCGGACAAACAGTCCTTATTGCACCCCTGGCGATACACCCAGTTTCGATTCTATCTCGACGGCGCTTGCGTGGAGAATAACGGCCATGTCGATTCTTCCTTTGTCGATCGTTTAAGCAGTCTCATGGACGGCATGCCTGAAGGCGTCAAGGCCATGCTGTTGGCGCTGGACTGGTTTGTGGATGAAAAAGGTTCAGAAAAACAAGATAATACAACGATTTACACACCAAATTCCTATGCGCGGCAGATAGTGAAGCGCTATCCCCGGCGCTTCGAATGGATCGCCTCTATCCACCCCTATCGAGAAGATGCGCTCATTCGATTGGAGGAGGCCATTCGCGGGGGGGCCAGGGCCATAAAGTGGCTACCACCAGCCATGGGCATTAATCCCGCCTCAGCCCGATGCGAGCCATTCTATCGCTTGATGGCCAAGCACGATATTCCTTTGCTCACCCACACCGGTGAGGAGCATGCGGTAAAGGCCAACGGACTGCATGAAATGGGTAATCCCTTGTTACTACGTAAACCGTTGGACCTGGGCGTGAGGGTGATTTGCGCCCATTCAGCCACTTTGGGTGTGGCGAAGGATCTGGACGAGCCAGATCAAGCTGAGGTGCCCTCCTTTCACTTGTTCAAACGCCTGATGGCAGAGAGACGTTATAAAGGAAAGCTGTTTGGGGATATTTCCGCAGTGACCCAGGTCAATCGCGATATCTCCATCGTGGAAGAGATGGTAATCAATCAGGACTGGCACAGCCGTCTTATTTACGGTTCCGACTATCCCTTAACGGGTGTCATGCCGGTCTACTCTCTTTCCGATTATCTCGATAAAAAGTATATTAGTGTTGAGCAGGGGGACTTGCTCACAAAAATTAGAAAACACAATCCACTGATGTTTGATTTTCTTTTCAAACGTATGATTCGCATTGATGGGCGGGAATTCTTACCCAGCATATTTGAGTCGCGACGCAATTTTGATAAGACAGCATCCGTGCAAGCAGTCTGAGGTAGCCAAGTGAGAAGTTTGATTTTGTTGGGAGCCCTTTTGCTTCCCTGTTCCCTGGGATTTGCCTTTCAAGGCAAGGCAGAAAAAGCAGCCGGTGAAAATAATGAAATAAGGGGATATTTACCCCTGGAACACTACCAGATCATGGATTTGGATCTATCAATCGTTGGAATTCCCGAATTGATGGAAAAGTTTGGGAATACTAAATTGATTAAAGGCACCCACGGCACTCAGTTGATCTGTTACGAAGACAAGGCAGGAAGACGGTTTGTTTATGAACGTACCATACTTGGGTTTGGCTATAGTATCGGTAAGGAACCGCAAGACGACGCGCTATGGAGCAAAATGCTCAATGTGGAGTGCGCCACGATTTCCAGCTCATTGGAAAAGGCCGGAAACAAGTTTGGACTGACACTGGGCATGGCTCAACAGCAGGTTATCAAACTGATGGGGGCAACGGGCAATGAATCAGAGGGTGCCTATGAATATCGCTATTGGACCCAGGAGACCAAATCCACTAAAAAGGGAGATGTAATCTACGATATCTACTCCATACTAACCTTGCATTACACAGACAATAAATTGTCTAATTTCTCTATTTTTACCACCCTGACAGACTAGCAGGTCTGGTAACAGGTGAAATTCGCCACGGGTGGGGATACAATAGGCCCCGATTTTGGTCCCTGGATTTTTACACTTTTCCAATTAGTATAGGTTTATGACAACAAAAACCCGTTTTGCCCCCAGTCCCACTGGTTATCTTCATATAGGCGGCGCCAGAACTGCGCTGTTTTCCTGGTTACACGCCCGTAAGCACGGTGGAAGATTTGTACTGCGTATTGAAGACACGGATTTGGAAAGGTCGACAGCAGAGTCTGTAGACGCCATCCTGGAAGGGATGAGCTGGATGGGGATCGAATATGATGAAGGCCCGTTTTATCAGACCCACCGCTTTGATCGTTACAAAGAAGTGATCAGCAGTCTCATGGAACAGGGGCACGCCTATCACTGTTATTGTAGTAGAGAAGAACTGGATGCGATGCGCGCCGAACAGATGGCCAATAAACAAAAGCCCCGCTACGACGGTCGCTGTCGGAACCGCGCCGAACCCGTGGCAGGAGTGAATCCAGTAGTGCGATTTAAAAACCCGCTGGAGGGTGAAGTTCGAATAAAGGACTTGGTTCGTGGTGAAGTTGTTATTAAGAACTCGGAACTGGATGACTTGATTATCGCCCGTTCAGATGGAACGCCCACCTATAATCTGACGGTAGTGGTGGATGATATGGAGATGGAGATCAGCCATGTGATACGGGGCGACGACCATCTTAACAATACACCTCGGCAAATCAATATTCTTAAGGCCCTTGGTAAAGCACAACCCGCGTATGCCCACGTGCCCATGATTCTGGGATCGGACGGGAAGCGTCTATCCAAGCGCCACGGCGCAGTATCGGTGATGCAATATCGGGATGAAGGTTACTTTCCCGAGGCCTTGTTGAATTATCTGGTGCGGTTGGGATGGTCCCACGGTGATCGAGAAATATTTGCACTTGATGAACTGATAGAGCTTTTTGATATAAACAAAGTGAATAAATCGGCGTCCACTTTCAACCCGGAAAAATTGCTTTGGTTGAACCAACATTACATCAAGAACAGCACCCCTGAACACGTCCTGCATCATCTGAGCTGGCATTTAGGGAATGTGGGAATCGACCCGACCCAAGGTCCGGATATCTTGAAAGTGATTGCACTATTACAGGATAGAGCCAAAACACTGGTTGAGTTAGCTGAGTCCTGCACCTATTTTTATAAAGATTTTGACGACTACGAAGAAAGTGCCGCCAAGAAAAACTTTAAAGGCGAAGCATTGCAGGTATTGACTGAGCTCCGAAAGGGTCTTTCAGAGCTCGCCGAATGGAATGCCGAAGCAATCCATGGTGTTATTAATGCCGTCGGGGAAAAGCTGGACCTTAAGCTTGGTAAGATTGGGCCACCTTTTAGAGTGGCGATCACCGGGGGCGGCGTTTCTCCCTCTATAGATGCCACCGCCGAACTGATTGGTAAAGAACGCGTTATGGCACGCCTGGAAAAGGCCACTTCCTATTTGACCGCCAAGGCTTAAAGAATCGGAAGACTAGTCCACAGTATTGATTACAATACTGTTGGCGTCGCCCGAGTTGTTATGGCTGCCATCCAAAGCCATTCGTAATGCCTTTTCAGCGCTCGCATCGTTCAATGAAGTAGGGATTGATAGACTTAGTTGAACATGCGGATCGATTTCAATTTTTTCATCTTTAAGGCTAATGGATTTTGTTAGCCCTGAAACGATATTGTTTCCATGGTTGGATACCGATTCGGCATCTTGGAAATCCAGTAACTGAACAAACACAAAGGTGTCTTCGCTGAATCGTAGGCATGTTGCGTCGTCCAGGCTACCTAAACGCGTAGCTACCTCGATGATCACTTGTGTCCCAGTCTTATACCCGTGTTTGTTGTAGAGAGCAAAGAGATCGCCTAACGTCACAGCACCAATGACGATCTTTTTATTTGAACGTTCCGCCTTCTTTGATTCTAGCTTAAACACATCTAAAAAATTGTTACCTTTTGGTAAGTGTGTTGCTGAGTCATAATAGACAAGATCTTGAAGGTGCTTTTCCACCTCTTTGCGACTGGTAATATCACTGCATTGAACGAGAAAGGAAACTGCTGCACCATTTTCATAAGAAAGTGGTTTAATATACATGTCCAATACTACCGACTCGCCAGTTGTGTTCACTAAGGTAATCTCCTGGTGAACGTCACTGTTTTGATCAGGTTTTTCAAATACAGATTTAATTCTTCGGGAAGTGAGTGGGTTAATAGGCCACACCGTATCACTCCAAATATTGTTTCCAATCGCTTCTTGTTTTGACAATAATAAAAAGTTTTTGTCCGTGTTGTTAACGTCCAGTATTTTTCCTTCATCACTGACTACAAATGTGAGATGAAAGGCCTTCTCAAAAACTGCGCGTAATCGTTGGTCCGCTTCTTTTTGTTGGCGGTTTCTTTTTTGCTTGCTTATATACTGATTAACTGTCTGAAGAAATTTAACTGGCTCCAATGGCTTGTATAAGTAATTATCAGCTCCGTGCCGAAGCGCTTTCACTGCGAATTCCACATCTTTGTAGCCAGTTATGATAATGCAAATAATATCAGGAAATTTTACTTTCAAAACAGGAAGTAGGTCTAGTCCGCTGTTTCCGCCGAGTCGTACATCTATTAATGCCAAATCTGGCGAGAAATACTCTATCAGCGACATGGTTTGGGCGACATTTTCAGTGGTTTCTACATAATAGTTTTTGTCTTCCAGCGCGAGTAGATCTCTAAGGCTTGCGCGAATATCGGGATCATCATCAAGAATAAGAATTTTGGCTGCACTGTTGATTGAATCCGTTACTTCTTCAAATTTTAAATTAGTTAGCATAGCTGCGCACCTTTTTGTGTAGATCGAGAACTCACTATGTCCACAATTGTTTCCAAATCAAAAGGTTTAAAAATGCAACCTGTTGAGTTGAAAAATTCAGTGGATGATTGAGTGTCAATATCACCATTTTCTACAGTAACAACCAATAGTGGTAGATTTATATTGTGTTGTAGAAGATCGTAGTATGATGAAATTTGATTGAGAAAACTTTCTGCGTCATTGCCTACCACAACACTGCAAGAATGCTTACTGTTTTCGAGTTCTAAGAAATTGCAACACCTGCTGCCGTCTTTCTCAAAGAGTTCTATAATTTCTTTAAGCTCTTTTCTTGTTCTTGCTTGTAAAAAAGTCATGACGTTGCTTTTCGTTCTCTCTACAAAGCTATTTTTGTCAAAATCCTTATTTCTGGTACTTGTCACGAATACCTTGCTCGAATTCGCGATTTCTCTAAGTAAATCGTTGGGTCTGAATGCAGTCATGATTAGTACTTTGTCTGTATAGCCCAATTTTTTAAGATGATGATAGGCCTCTATGCCATTCATGTCCGGTAGCTTTACATCAAAAAGTATAAGATCAAACGCAGCGGCTCCGCTGCATTGGCGGATACCATCTTTTGCATTGTAGCTAGTTGTTATGGCGTGCCCATCATACTCTAACAGTTCGGCCAGGGCATCTGCCAAATCTTGGTTATCATCCACTATTAATATATTTAGCTTACTCATGGGCGCTTATGCGGCTTCTCTTACATTATCAAGCCTACTATCATCCGGGATCCAAAGAGTAATCTGTGATCCGGAGCCGGGTGTGGTCTCGACATCGATACCACCTTTGTATGCTTCCATAATATGTCTGGCTCGTGTCAAACCATTTCCAACTTTATTGTTGCGTGTGGAATAAAAAGGGTTAAATATGTTGGGTAGAATTTCTAGCGCAATTCCCTCTCCGTTGTCAGATACGGTTATTTCAAAGCGATCGTCTTGGTGTTTGGTTGAAACATTCATTTGTGGAGGAATTCCGCTTTTGTCGCAGGCTTCAAATGCATTTTCAAAAATAGCCTCTAGTGCAGTTGAAAGTTGATCGCAGTCCATTAATATTTCAATTCCTCTGAGATTGAGATCTTTTCCAATATTAACGTTTTTTGCTTTCTCAGATTTTGCGATGGAATTGGTAACAATATCATCAATAGTAGAGGGATTGATTGATATAGGTATTTCAGGTGATAAAAGTAGCATTTCTTTTATGAAATCCTCTTTTGAAATCTTCATTGGATTTTCCTCTGGGTTCATATTCTTGTATTGACTTAAAAGTTGTCCTGAATTGGCGACGTGCTTAGATTTAACAGTATGGGCAGGCAATCCTGATAAACGCGGTATCTGGCTACTAGAGAGCTGGTTAAGTCGCCGCACTGATGAGTGTCGGTCGGAAGATACTGACTTTTTCACGAGTGAGAGAAAGTATATTTTCGATATTAAATTGTTTCTCGTTTTTGATATGGTGAGGTTGACTTCGATTTTGTCGCCACGAACATCGATGATAGAGTCAGTTTTTTTTAAATTGGAGTTCGTTGTTTGTTCTTCAGGGTAAAATGAGCGAAACTGCTGGTTGTGAAGAAATTCGGGTTTTGATAATTGCGTAATGTGTTTGTGTTTCAGCTCGATAAGAGAATAGCCAGTAATTTCGCAAAAGCGTTTATTAGCCGAAACAAAATGTCCCTTTTTGTTTATTACTGCTACACCGACGGTTTTGTATCGTGCGATTTTTGCACTGATATTAAACCGGTTAACAAACGAATTAATTCGGAAAAACAGGTTTCGGTGCCAACTTGTTCTCGTAAATTGATAAGCAAGTGTAGAGAGAGAAAATACAATGAAGCTGACCAACATAACATTAGCGATTAACCAGAGTCCAACGTGTTCAATGCTAAAGCTCTGAACCATTGTGTCATTTTGTGGCTCTGAAACAATAATTTGGTCGGCTTGAATAGGTTGTTTATTTTGCTCTAACGCGCTGTTTACGATAGCGGGGTGGACTGGGATTCCGCTGGCGTTTATATGTGTGGCCCAAAAGCACAAGAGAATAAGCATGAGCCTATTTAATACTGCTATGTTTTTGAACATTTTACCCACAAATCATTACTCTTGAACTGGAATAGATTCAATTTGTTTAGCGGGGATTGTTGGAAGATTTAGAGTCTGGAATTGTAATAAAATGTTACGCCCATCATTACATTAGGGTAATTAGCAATGAAATTCAGGGCTTAGCCTCTTTACTGAGCTTGATCGGTATCAGAAGAAGAACTCATCTTTCAATATTAACAGAGTACCCTCTCTCGGGTGCTTGTTTTAGAACCCGAAATATAATTCAAAAAAATCAATGGGATATAAATTCCCTGTTGAGGCCACGATACAGATTTGAACGTAAGCAATATCTATCAATTATTTCTAATATTTCCCTTGACGATTATGGGCTTGGCCCTTAGAATGCGCGTTTCCTGGGGCTATAGCTCAGCTGGGAGAGCGCTACACTGGCAGTGTAGAGGTCAGCGGTTCGATCCCGCTTAGCTCCACCAGTTACCGATTTCTAGGCCAAACTGCGATAGCGGTTTTCAGCGTCCCCATCGTCTAGAGGCCTAGGACACTGCCCTTTCACGGCGGTAACAGGGGTTCGAATCCCCTTGGGGACGCCACTATTATCAAAGGCTTAGCAGCGATGCTAGGCCTTTTTTCTTTCCGTGTCTAAAAAGTGCCAAGATCGCGTTTCTGAAGGACCACTCTCCGTGTTGGCTTCTATGTATTAGCTGCCAAAGTATTCAGTCATGGAGCGGAGTATTTGTTGACTCAATCTCCAGCAGGAACGCTCATAAGCGTCACTTACTGGATTCATACCTAGGTATGCTAGTGGGGCAATGACTGTTTGCGTAATCACATACAAAACTCCATCTCACTTCCCTTCATCACCAAAAATGTCGGTAGTTCTTCAAACTTGAAGTACTTCTTCTTTTTATCCTTGTTTGATCGAAATCCATAATATAGCGAGTCGTATTCTTTGGATTTGACCTGAATAAGCTTTCCATCGAAGTAAGTATTGATCTCCAGGTCATTTTCGTTCAGGGGCTCAACAAGGTAGTCTTTGTATTTGTCGGCATATTTTTTCAAATAGCTCGAATAGTATTCCCGTTCTCGTGTAATAGTCGCCGCATCGGTCAATTTTTCCCTTTCGTACAAATGTGCTTTCAGAATGTGCTCAAGTCCTACCTGATCCCGTTTTTCCAAAACACTAAATAGCGACTTCAATTTCTCTACAACAAGGCCTCTGTGCTTGTCATCGACGTAGCGATCAGCTTTCTCCCAACAACGCTCGGGGAATTTATCGATGTCTATGTACGCGGCGTCGATACTATCAGGGCTGAATTTGTGTTTGAGGGGAGGCGGTGCGAAATTGTCGAATGTGACGCCCGCTATACCGGGGTGCTCGATATAGAGAACGATATTGTCGTTTTCCTTGGTTATGTGATCATCGCCTTGATATATATCAAATGAAATCTTGTTTTTTCCTTTCTGGAAATAGTTGACCCAGTCCCGGTATATCAGGTAGGTGTCTGAACCGGAGGCCCAGACAGGGTCACTGGGTCGGGGTTCAAGGAAGGGGCGACCAATTGGAATATCATTGACTTTAAGCTGACCAAGCAGAAAATTGTAATTTACTTTGAAGCCATACTCGGTAATGGGAGTGGATTCGTATCTAAAGCGTGGATCATTGCCATCGATTTCTATCTCCACCTGATAGTCCTTCCCTGTGATCTCTTCCTTGGTTCCTATCCAGTATTTCAGCCCAACCGGTTTTACAAACTGGTTGCCCTTGAATAAACGCTGGATCTTGTCCAGGTCGACTTTTTTAATTTCCGAGACACGTGTGTTCGGGTCCAGAAAGGCAAATTTTTCCTTTTGTTTCTCGTATTCGTCTTCAATACGCCAAATGCCAAATGCGATACCGACCAGTCTGTCTTTTTCCCAATCATAGGACTTTTCAGCGCGCAGTGTGTCGGTGATCAAAAACGTGTTTTTACGATCTGGCCGAATGAGTGAATTCACATTCTCGTGCATCCTGTCCACACTGCTATCACGCGGACCAAAGGTATTGGTTTTATAGTCGACGAGGGGTTTTCCGTTAAATTGGGCTTGTCCGTCTTTGTAGTTTGGGCTGTCGCCCCATAGTTCTAACAGGGGGCTCACCAAAACGGGATATTCTTCCAGTTTGTATGTTTTTGCCATAGCCGAATCCAGTCCTGATACTAGAGTAGTTGCAATCAGCAATAGTCTTGATAGTGAATGTTGAAGTTGTTTGTTCATATACCTTTGCTGCTCAGCCCGTGAGGTATTGGCTTTTATACAGGTGGCCCACCAGGCGACAACTATCCTGACATAGGGGGATGTCACTGATTTTAGTATTCTTATTTGAAAAATTCGAGGTATTTTGCAGCGAGTGGATTAAGGCCGCATTAAACCCCGGAATTGGTATAGTCTATAAAGTTTATCGTAATAGTGAACAAACCATTGAGGTGATGCACACGCCAGGTCATACCAGTGGTGATGTCACCTACGTTATCGATGGTGCCTTGTTTACTGGTGACGCACTCTTGATTAGTGCATGTGGCCGTACCGATTTTCAACAAGGGAACTCCAACACCTTGTATCACTCAATTATGGATAAAATTTTTTCCTACCCGGACGATACTATTGTTTATCCGGGGCATGACTATGAAGGTTTTACGCAATCGACTATTGGCGAGGAAAAGGCAAATAATCCCCGCCTGGCAAACTCAAAGCCGAAAGCAGAATTTACCGAGATTATGGACAATCTGAACCTTCCGGCCCCAAAACGAATTCATGTGGCGGTACCCGGAAACCTTGTTTGCGGAATGTCTTAAGGAAGAAATACGGGGCAGCTTCGGCTGCCCTTTTTGTTGTTTTAGTATGTGATCATTATGAGCAGTGATAGATTATCTTTCGGTATTAGAGCCAACTTGAGTCAATTCTCGATCCAACTGTTACAGGTTTTTCTGGTTGGGCTCACTATCGGAATGATGCGCAATGTGGTACCCGCTGTCGCTAGCGAGGAATTTGGTTTACAACAAAATTCCTTTACTTTACTGGCTTCTTTTGTTGTCGCCTTTGGTTTTATAAAAGGCACGATGAATTTTTTCGCCGGTGGGCTCTCAGAGAGACTAGGTCGAAAAAAAGTTCTGTTGTTGGGTTGGTTCTTTGCGTTGCCTATCCCGTATCTCGTTTTGTATGCAGAAAACTGGTATTGGATAGTGGCGGCAACGGCATTTCTTGGGATTAACCAGGGGCTGGCATGGTCGATGACACTGACCTCAAAACTGGATCTGACTCGACCAACACAAAAGGGTCTCGTAAATGGATTGAACGAATTTTCGGGCTACTTTGCAGTTGCTGTGGCCGGCGTTGTAACAGCCTACCTGGCCACAAGCCTGGGCACACGTGTAGGGCTTTTCTGGTTTGGGATATCTACCATTGTTTTAGCCATTTTTCTTGTTTTCTTTACGGTAAGAGAGACCTTGCCCTGGGTAAAGGAGGAGAGTGAAAGATTGGATGGGCGCGAGGCGAACAAGAATAGTATAAAACCGATTTCAACTTTTGAGGTGTTTAGACGTGTATCGTGGGAAGATAAGAGAATGTTCGCGTTTTCCCAGGCCGGTTTGGTAGAAAAATTTGTCGATGCCATCGTTTGGATTTTTTACCCGCTATTTCTACTTCAGCAAGGTCTGGATCTAAAACAAGCAGGCTGGGTTATCGGAATATATGGCACTGTTTGGGGGGCTTCTCAATTACTCACGGGGCCTTTATCAGATCGAGTAGGGCGTAGAATCCCCATCGTAGCGGGTATGTACTTGTCCGGAATGGGTGTGATTATGATGCTATGGGGAGAAGGAATTTTGTGGTGGTCATTCTCTTCAGCGCTCGCAGGTTTTGGTATGGCTTTACTTTATCCTAATCTCGGTGCTGCGGTGGCAGATATAGCGCACCCGAGTTGGCGCAGTTCGGCATTGGGAGTCTATCGATTTTGGCGAGACCTGGGCTATGGGATTGGAGCACTGGGCTTGGGAATAACTGCTCAATCGACTGGCTATATTGAATATGCATTTTGGTTTGTAGCAGTTGCAATGTTTGTATCGGGGTTTGTAGTGATGTTACTCGGTTGTGAGACCCATCCTCTGTTACAAAAAGAAAAAAGGGTATTACAATAACGCAATACCCTTTCTCACAAAATTCCGTGTTTACATTTCCGCTTTAACTCTTTCTGGTTGACCTGCTTCGTGTACGCGGAACACCAGAATTACCGCTGACTCTTCGCCTGTCTTGGCAGTATGAATCTGTTTCAAAGGCACTTTCATCACGTCACCTTTATGCCCAACCAGCTCCTTTTTTCCTTTTTGTAACAAGGAGACAGTGCCTTCCAGAATATAGGCAAACTCTTCACCTGGATGCCAGTGTACGGGGAGCATGGTGTTGGCGGGGATACTCACGCGGCTTACGATTACCTCGGTGCCAGTCACCCCTTCCAGTGTGGCTCTCATAAGATTCTGGAGTTGGAGTGTAGCCACATCAGCTCCACTATCGTGTGCGTTTGCAGTAAATGACGACGCCAGTAACACCAGGGCCAGTGTTCGTGAGAAAGTTTTGATTTTCCAGTTTTTCATGATGTTCTCCTTTTGTTTATGGTTTGATTAGGCTTCTACTTTTCCAAATTGGTGTCAGTAAATGTTGATCTGATGGAAGAAGTATCGTATGTTTATTCTCACAAATAAATTCCCTTTATTTACAAGCTAGGCTTGCAAAATCGCACAGCTTGTCGGGTATAGATTAGGAGCAGATCATGAGCACCTTTCCAGCAGGCACTGAGATCAACAACGCGGGAATAGCGCTGGAATGGAGTGACTTGAGCGTCATTCTCGCCATCTGTCGCGCGGGTACCCTCTCTGGCGCGGCTCGCATCCTGGGCCACAATCACAGTACAATATTTCGAAAAATCAAAGCGATAGAGGATAAGACCAAGGTCAGGTTTTTTGAGCGTCTGCCTGAAGGATATGCCATGACGGACGCCGGCCGCACTGCTTTTCGCTATGCCGAGCGCATTGAGAGCGAGTTTCACGCCCTGGGTCGTGAGGTATTGGGCCAGGACATGAGGCTCCAGGGAAAGATTCGGGTCACTGCACCTGAGGGATTCGGGCTGCGTGTCGGTCCAAAGCTCTTTGCCGAGTTTATAAGACGCAACCCGGAAGTCTCAATCGACTTTTTTGGGCTTACTGCTGCGGTGGACTTGAATCGCCGTGAAGCGGATATCGCGATACGAGCCACTGCTAAACCCCCTGACACCAGCCTGGGGCGTAAGGTGTGTAATTTTAACTTTGCATTTTACGGAACACCCGAGTATGTAGATCGAAATACTTGTGTCTCAATCTCGGAACAGAGAATGTGTTTAATTCAAGGTACCGTTGATTGGCTGGTTCCACTCTTGTGGAAAAAAGCAGAAGAAGGAGAAGCCCTGGTTTCCTTTTCCAGTACGGGTAGTTTTGCGGTGCTGAATGCTGCTGCGCAAGGCATAGGCTGTACCTTTATGCCCTGTTATCTGGGTGATTCGGATGATCGACTGGTTCGTTTGTGTGATCCTATTGAGCCGATGACCCTTGAGTTGTGGTTACTTACCCATCCTGATCTACGTCATACAGCACGAGTGAAGACTATGATGAGTTTTTTGCATGAGGAACTGGTTAACAGTGAGGACTTGTTTATGGGTAAAACCAAAGAGACGGTGCCAGGTTTTTCACTCCTATAAATCTGGACGTGTTTCGTGCATAGGGCTAAGCAAGTACTTCAAATCCAAACAATACCAGCAGAGGAAGAGGGGATGTTGCTAACGCCGTTGCAAGAAAAAACTTCGCTCCCTTAAACTGCTGCGATGCACCACACATCATTGCAATACCACCCCCTCCACCAAGTATCATGTTTCCGGGTAGATTGTACAACACACACAGTGTTAAATAACGATTGGGCTTTATCCAGCGCTGGTAGCCACGAACGAGCCATTGCCCTCCGTAAACATTTTCGATTTTGGCGAATGCTTTGTTCGTAAGGATCGATTCGCATGGCGAAGTACGATTGTGGTACAGACTCCATCCTATGAGATACGCGAGTGACAGGCCTCCGATCGTACACACATAGGCGAGCATAGCCCCCGTTTTTCCAAATAACATCAATATTAGAATACCTAATTCAATCCCTGGCACAAAGGGAATGGCCAGGAGCAGGGTGTAAACAACACCAGTTAGCAGTAAGCCTAGTGTTGTCTGATTTTCGCAAAAGTGTTCCAGTTTTAGCTTCAGCTCACTTATCATTGTGTTTTCAAGATAGCCTGTGATGGCGACAAGAAAAATCAATAATATGGCAAAATAGCGTAGCCCCCTGGACACGATTTCTTTGCGATCGGGATTTGATGGCTCCTTGAAAGGGTGTACTAAAATCATGATACGATACCTTTTACAATAAAGGTCCAAGAGGCCCGACCTTGGACGCAGAAAAAGTCTCCGCGTCCGCCAGGTTTTGAGCTTGAAGTCCGCTACGATAGCTACGTAAGAACCAGGAACAAGTCCTTTTAATGAATGACACTAAATATCGGCCTTCTATAATTGTGTTCATTTGACTCGCTCCCAAAGTAGTACGGCTGTATTTTCTGTTCCACCCCAAGTCGTGGGAGGAGTCGTGATACGAAGTTGATCTCCTGTCAATTCAAAGAACCGTTTCTGTGCTACGCCCTCCCAATTAGGGAAAAGGGATTTTTCAACATGATGTAAGACGAAACCGCTTTCAACATGTAGCTCGTATGAACCAAAATAGGATACGCATCCCCTAAAGTTTTCTTCCATCTCTTGCTGAGTTGCCACCTGGTGATCGCCGCTTTCTACCATAGGTCGGTTGTCTCGCATCAATTGAGCAGACATCATACCTGTGTCGGTATAGACCAGCAGGCCTTGGGGTGACTCACCAAAGGGATAGCTGCGCTGGCCCTGGGCTGATTCGATGTAAAAGGCTCTCAGTCTCCACGCCCCGAGTAGGGCGTGGTCTTGAGTAGGGATTTGTTTGAAATCGGAATTCATCGTATTTCTCCCTTTTTCTACAATTAGTCTCTAAGTACGGTAAAAATTTCGCCTACTACCACGTTAGGCGCACCCTTAACCCGGTAAGCGGCTGGAATTGTTTTGGCCAACTCAGATTCACGAAACGTTTTCAGTGACTCCATGGAATCCCAGATGTATACACCTGAGTAGAAATTGGGTTGAGCTGTCTTTACATAGTATTTTTGAAGCAAGCCTGGAATTTTTTTGAACATCGGAAGGCGTTCTTCGGCAATTTGAAAGGCTTCTTGTTCTGTTAGTTCTGACTCGAAAGTTACCGTTGCAATGATCATGATAATGTCTCCTGTTGTTTGTTGAGTATGTTTGCCTGAGCACGGTTAAAGTATCGTACATCTGTTTCTGCAAATAAATAGGCAAAAAATGAAAACTATCTATGCAGAAACGCACAGGAGTGAGAGGTTTTATAACTCATTGTAAAATAAGATAAATATATGATTTCTTGAGTCAGGAAGAGGGTTTTTGGCCTTGAATGAGGCAGAAAACAGGGGGATTATAGGCTATCGGAGCAGGATTTCCTCTCCCCTGGGTTTGTCTACCAGGCGGTCGGTGAGGCGTTTCCACTCAACGAGGAGTTTGTTTAGTTTCACACTGTGCTCGGTAAAACTAAATCGATTCTCGTCCACATCGTTTACCGCATCGATATAGTCATTAAGACTGACCTTGCCAAAAGAATAGTTTTCTGTCTCATCTTTTAGTATCGCTTGTGCCAAGTCAATTTTTTCCTGGGCAATGTCCATCAATTTTTGTTCGCGTTCGATTTGTAGGTGGAGATTGAGTAAGTTAGTACGTAATTCCTCATACTTGTTTAGATTCG
>JAOUPJ010000225.1 GCA_029879945.1 Gammaproteobacteria bacterium | reverse complement strand
CAGAGAGATCTGAATTCGTAGACAATATGGTAAAGGCCTGGGCGCCTTCTGATTGGAAGGAAAAATACCAGGATATTCGAGATAGAGACGATGTTCTATTAGAGTCACCCGCCAAGTCTGAGAGCAAATAATTCAATGAATTTTTCATGGACGCATCCTCAAGAGGTCGTATATCGCAGATACACCCTTTGGTTTATCTATTGTTGCATCATCTACAGTCTGATTGGCTTTTCCTGGGGTGCGATCATGGGTGGAATTTCGGAACTCAGATACTTTGTCGATCACCGCTTGCACGGTAATCTGATAGTCCGCGGTCATACGCATATCAATTTGTTGGGCTGGGTGGAAATGGCTATCTTTGGCGCAGTTTACTATGTGATCCCAAGGCTGGTTAAAAGGCCTATCTACAGTCTGACTTTGGTTAAAGTACATTTCTGGATCCACAATATAGGTCTTCTAGGAATGGTTATTTTCTTCGTCATGGCCGGGATAATGGGTGGCATTGCAAGCGTGGAGTCTTCACCTGAAGAGGTTGAAGCCATTGTTAAACCATTGCTGGCAACGATGGGTATGTTTGGAACGCTAGTTTTAATTGCCAACTGTATTTGGGCCTACAATCTATTCAGAACATGTGCTGGGTGGGAGAAAGACTATGAAAGTAAAAATTAGTATATTACTACTATCTTTTTTTCTTTTGTCAGGTTGCGAATCGGAGGCCCCGGAAGGTAAGTTAACCGTGGGCTCAAAAGCACCCTCTTTACGCACAAAATATCTTGAGGACGTTGGCGGAGATATGTCCAAGCTGACTTCTTATAGATACCCCGATGAAAGGATGTATCAATACTCCCTGGACAAGGCCCTAGCGCTGGGAAAACCTATGGTGGTTGAGTTCGCTACACCAGGTCACTGTACAGTATGTGACAAGCAGCTCCAGATGCTCAAGGCGCTTGTTACAAAATACGGGAAAGAGGTCATTTTCCTTCACATGGACCAGTATAAAAACCCTGAGGCGTTTATTTCCTATAAGGTTAAGGGCGACCCTTGGACGTTCGTCATAGACGCGAGCGGTAAAGTCAAATTCAGGCAGGCTGGCAGAATGCTCTATAATGAGCTGGACTATCAGATAACCAAAGTTGTGCCTGAGCAACAGGAACAGACCGGAGACGCTTAAAGTGGCCAAGGAGTTTCACTACGAGCTGATCCAGGACAAGAAGGGTATGTATTGGGATTTGCTCCTCTACATTCCCACGGTCGTTATTCTGGCGCTATTGTCTGCACAGCTTTGGTATTCCAGCAATCAGAACTTTGCCTATCTGCTGGTATTTTTAACCACATTTATTGCCTTAATAGGTTTTAATCGCATCGCTAAGACTCGGATGATGATTTTGCCTCAAGCTCCCATTGCTTTTGCTGTGTCAAAAAAAGGGGTTTCACTGACTCTGAGAAATGAAACCGTCGTTGAGCTTGCGAAGGACGTGCGTTTTTTTTCCGATTTCGCGGGAAAAAGCTTTGGTTTGACAGGTATTGATATGTTTGGCAAAAAACAACAATTCGTCTTTAACCGAGGTCAATTTGCTGCAGAAGGCGAATTTAATGACGCCAAAGCGGCCCTACGCGCTTTCAAATAGCCATTTTTCTTTACTGAAACCTATCTCCTGCCTGGCGCCTTTTCCTTACGATATCCCAGCCGAGTCCTGCGAGACCTATGGCCCAAAAAACGGTAACTCCTATTTGTATCTTGGTCTTGGTGTCTTCCTCTACGAGCCCATCTAGGAGCATATGAGGTAAATAAGAAATCATTAATAATGATCCAGTGGCGATGATTAAATAGATGATTGTTTCGCGCATTTCGAGCACTCTGCTTGTGAAATAATCTGGTATTTTATGCGATTATTTTAATTTTGCAATTTTCATATTCTTACAAAAAAAGTCTACTATTGTAGACTTTATGTCCAATCGTGATGTCGTCGTTGTTTAACGAAATCTTTTTCTCCTAAGTGCTTGACGCGACTTTCTCTGTATGTCACGATTCGAACGTTTCTATAATTGGATGATGCCGTGAATGCCTAAATATCTCCGTCAGCGTTTCCCTAGGGATTCACTGAATGGGCAAACACGGTTTATGTCAGTAAATTTCGCAGCGGAGGGTGGAGATGAAAAATAAACTGACCTTAAATAGAACGATCCTAGTTCTTTTAATACCAGCCTTTACAACTGGTATGGGAAATGGGTCCGTTTTTGGTGCTGCAGTAATGTGCGCCGTTGGACGTGGTCCCTATGAAAGCTGGGGCGGATGGGATGGGGAAGCTTACGACCCCGGAACATTCTCAGGTTTCGTGGATATCATGATGATCGCTTTTGGGATCGCGTTCGCTATCATAATGGGAATCACCATGTCTAAGCATGGGGAGATTGAATCCCAGCGTGATAACGTCGGCTGGTAGTCGGGCTTTTCAGATTATCAATATTTAATATTTTTATTTTGAGAAGTTCAGATTTTCAAATCTTGAAATTTAGTTTAAGGAGGTTGAAATGGCTACTTTTGCCGGAGCTTGCGGGATCCTACTAGCTTTCTCAAGCATGTGGTTCTCGTGGTATCTCATGAATAAGCAGAAAGAATGAATTCGAGATACAGATGTTTCAAGAATTCTTTCAACTTACTGGGAGGTGAGGTTTCATGTTAATGAAATATCTCTTCGCCAAAAATGATGAAATTCCAGCTGGATCAGCAACGATCTTTTTTGGTTTTTCTTCCATTTTTTGGTTTGTTGTCGGAACAGGTTTAGGTTCCTTCAACGCTGCTAAGCTCGCATTTCCGGACTGGGTTACCGGTACCGAGCTGTTCGCTTTTGGTCACATGCGTCAAGTACACGTTCTAGCCGTAATCGTTGGCTGGATCTCCATGGCGTTTGGTATGACTATGATGTACATGACACCAGCTCTGGGTAACACCAGATTGTGGTCAGAAAAACTAGGTCTTTGGACCGTGTTCCTATGGAACGTCGGTTTGAGCTTGGGTCTGATTCTTCTATGGATGGGTATTACATCCGGACGTGAGTATTCTGACCTGATTTGGCCTATTGACCTTGTTGTTATCTTTGGGGTTCTAGTACCTCTGGGTATCAACGTATGGATGACGATCGCTCATCGTAAGACTCAAGGTATCTATATAACCAACTGGTTCTTTGGTGCCTGTATCTTCATGGTGACAATCACCATCCTGGTTGGTCAATCACCAGAAATCTTTAACCTGACGGGTTTGACAGAGGCCTACCTAACCTTCTGGCACGCACATAACCTTCTAGGTTTGTGGATTACTCCAGTTGCTGCAGGTATCGCGTACTACACGATTCCTAAGCTAACTGGTAACCCACTATATTCTCACCGCATCGGTCACTTGCACTTCTGGGCGATCATTGCATTCTATTCTACTCCTGCGTCTCACCACTTGATGTCAGCTCCGCTGCCTGAGTGGTTGAAATCATTCGCATCTGTAGAAGGTGTATTGATTCTTATCCCAGCAGTAGCGTTTGTTGCCAACATCCTTCTTACTATGAAGGGTAAGTGGAGCTTGTTTGTTGAAAACTTGGAAACCAAGTTCTCTATCACAGGTGTTCTGCTGGCCATCCCTCTGAACATGCAGGGTGGTTTCCAACAAACTCGTGCAATTAACTGGTATGTACACGGTACAGGCTGGATCGTTGCTCATGCGCATCTTGCTCTGTTGGGTATGTCTAGCTTCTTGGAAGCAGCTGCTGTTTACTTCGGTTTACAACAAATGCTTCGTCGTAAGTTGTACTCCCTGACTCTTGGTAACCTACACTATTGGTTCTTCATCATCGGATTCTGTATCTACTGGATCTCCATGACCATCGCTGGTCTGATTCAGGGTGCAGGTAAGATCTACGAAGTACCATATATCGACGTTGTAGTTGCCGAGCATCCATACATGATCGCGCGTTGGGTTGGCGGTACTATGGTATTTACCGGTAACGTCGTATGGCTCTACAACATGTGGATGACTGCTCGCGAAGGTACCTTGGTACCAGAGGGTCGTTATCCTCACGAGTTGGCTTACGAGCGTTAAGATTGGTGTTGGTGTGCGGTTCACTTGTGGACCGCACGTCACTGCCGAATTCACTTGAATTCGGTCCCTTAAAGGGAGGAGGAATAAAAAGTGGCTTTTAGACAGCATAAATTAGGAGCGGCTGGTGTAGGCTTGATGCTTGGATTTTCCATGATGATCACCCTATTCGGTCCTTCGAACGATTTTCGCTCAGGTGTTTCTACCTGGGTGGGTCTAGATAAGCAATTGTCTTTAGGTCGTCTTATCGGTTTCAGTTATGAAGATCCTACCGTTTCAGGTGAGGGTAAGCCGATAACTGTGATCTTAGACAAAGATCCCAAAACTGGCGCCGCTATTGATCCACCGGTTCGTGCTTATGTTTACAAAGCCGGAACTAAGTTCTCACCTGGTATTAACCACAATGAGTTGCTTGGTCCTGGAGTTGAAGAACTGAGTACAGGAATTGGTAAGATTGGCTCAGCCAGCATGTCTTCTGGTGCTGTTTTTACAGTATCTAAAGGCGAGTTCAACGGTGAAGAAGTAGATTACATCGAAAATACAACCGCGACTCGTGGATGGACGCCTGACGCTGCATTACGTACAGCGGGTGATGAAAACACTCGTTACGTGGGCAAAGGTAAAACCATCTACATTACAGAGGGTTGCTGGTGGTGTCATACTCTGCTTCCTGAACAAACCCAAGATTGGCAAGCATTCGGTGCTCCGCCTTTCCTAGGTGACTTCAACGGTGAAATGCCTACTGCTTTCGGTTCAGACCGTAAAGCTCCAGACATTCTCCACGTTGCAGCTCGTAATTCGTCTAGAGAATGGATGACCATGCACTTCTTCAATCCGCGCTTGGTTCAGCCTAACTCTATCATGCCTAGATTCAATTACCTTTGGGGTAGAACTGATATCAACGGAAACCCGATCGATATCAAAGCTTGGAGTAAAGAATACGACGAGTACCTCGCAGGAAACCGAATCTATCCGCCTGAAGTCCCAGAGCCAGCGCGCGATTCAGAAGTTCGTGCTCTGATCGACTGGGTTCTGACGAGCTTGAAATAGGAGGTATGTGATATGGGTTTTAAAATGGATCAGCCTCTATACTCGCTTTCAGACGAGCAAGAGCAAGATGAAATCCTGAAGATGTGGGAGTCCGAGAAACACGGCGGCTTATGGGAAGGTAATAATCGTCTTCCTATGCCCATGGTGATTCTCATGGCCCTTATCATTTTGACTGCGTTCATGATCACGATGCCAATCTGGGGTCAACGCCCTACTGCGGCAATCTATCAAGATCACATCAAACTGATGGAGTCTCCCGAAGTTCAACGACTGGCGACACCTGAAGAAAAGATGAAGTATGTTGCAGACACTGCGATGCAAATGGCTAAATCTAAAGGTGATTCTCGTCTAGTTGGCGACTTGGAGCGTCATCCTCTAACTTGGGACGATCTACTGAATATTGCGCCTGGAATCAAGGAAGTACAATCTGGAAAGAGCAAGTACGCCATTGATAACTACACAGTATTGGGTGATCGAATCGTGCTGGCCAACTTTGAAGGCAACTTTGTTAAAAGTAGTCCTGCTTTCAACGGTCCAGGCGGCATGAAATCAGGTGCTGATGACTACCGTGAGCGTAAACAACCATGGTGGGATCGTGGATACTCTATCGACGTATTCTACGTATCCTATTTTTGTCTAGTTGTTGCGTTCATCGTTAAACGTCTTCCACACTTCTCACGTAAGCCAAACATGGCTAAGGCGAAGTAATTCAGGAGGTTTAAGATGATTGATCTAGACAATGGACCATTGGTATTCGGCTGCATCATAGCCGTGGTGTTTACCTTCCCAGCGATCTACGGAATGCTTTTCGTGGATACATACTGGAAGCAACACCAACAAGAAGGTGGGAACGACGACGTATTTAAC
>JAOUPJ010000224.1 GCA_029879945.1 Gammaproteobacteria bacterium | reverse complement strand
CCAGCAGCTCGCTATCTGACAGCAGGCGGAAAACACTCCTTTATTCGCTATATGCCAGACGTGGGAAAGTGCCTATACAGCGATCCGGTGTTAATCGCTTTTTTCTTGGGGATTTTGCTCAATGTTTCACAGGTCGCGCAACCTGATTTCGTTAAAGAATTACATGGCACAGTTGCCGGTGTTTTGGTTCCGATTATGTTGGTGGTTGTAGGTCTTACATTGGACTGGAAAAGCTCCTGGAACAAGGCTTTGCTAAAAATTTGGTATTTTCCGCTTATAAAAGTGGTGCTTACACCATTGGTCCTCTTTGGTTTGGCGTTCCTGATTGATAACTCGGGTCCAAAAACGACGAATTCTTTGCTGCTCCACGCTATTGCACCGAGTTTTGTATGGGGCTATGTGCTTTGTGAGAAATACGAACTTTCCCCTTCTACCTATAATGTCATTGTTGCTGCGTCTACTATCTTTGCAATTTTGGGCGTCGCAATTATCGCTTTTTTCGTATTGTAAATCGAAACAGGCTCTGATTTTAAGCAGGTGCATGTCGATTTGAAAGAGCTACTGGTGTAACAATTCAGCGTAAACAAATGGGTCCTACACTAAGCAAAGCAGACTAATTGCCGATAAATATCCGACAGATACTATTTCTTAATCGGGTGGCGCATGTTTGAATCGGCAAAAATAGTGACGATTTTAGGACTCGTTCTTAGTCTTATTCCATTTTCTGTAGCTTCAGAACAAAAGAAAGCACTCCGTTTTGGTTCGGTGGCTATGGATATTCCTGCTGTTATGCATAAGCGACTTACACCACTTACGACTTATTTAAGTAAAGAGCTTAACCGAGAGGTCGTGTTGGATTTGTCACCCAACATGAAGGATGCAATAAAAAAAGTTTCGAGTGGAGAAGTGGATTTTGCTTATCTTACGCCTGTCGCTTATATTCGCTCACACGAGGCCGGAAATACCCAGTTGATTGCTAAAACGGTGACACAGAATAAAGGTTCATTCCAACTGATGATTGTTGTTAGGGAAGACAGTGATATCAAAAATCCTTCTGATCTATTTGGCCGCTCGTTTGCCTTCGGAGACAAAGCAGCTCTACTGCAGAGAGCTGCCGTATTGGGAGCCGGTGTTCCCTTGGAAAAACTGGCAAATATGACTTTCTCGGGCATTACGACAATATTGTGAGGGCTGTATTAAACAAAGAGTATGATGCCGGAATACTAAAAGACACGAAGGCCTATAAATGGGAAAAAAGAGGGATAAGAATTGTTTACAGCACGCCCCAGTTACCTCCGTATAATATTGCGGCAAGAAAAATGTTAGATTCTGAAACGGTAACTCAATTGAAAAAGGCATTTTTAAAGCTTGATTCATCAAATCCGAAACACAAGCCCGTTATTCAGGCCTTATCGTCTAAATATAGTGGTTTCCAGGCGGTAACGAACAAAGACTATGATGTAGTCAGAAAGCTTACCTTACCGTTTACAAAAAGCGATAATTGATAGATAATTCCAATGCAGTTTACTCATGGTAAAAGTAAAACCTAGACATTTTAAAACAACGTTAGTATTCCTGTTTTCACTCTTTCTTGCCATTGCGATGGCGATATTTACCGCTCACTCAATCAATACAGAGACTGACCGAATCGCAACAAGCCTTGAGTCTCAAGCCTTAGCGCTCACCAGTAATTTGGCGGCAACCGGGGCTGACCATGTTCTTGCTAGGGATTTTACATCCATTGAACTAATGCTTCTTCGTTCCGCTCAATTCGAAGGTGTTCGGCTTATAACAGTTGCTGATGCTGAAGGCAAAATTCTCAGCACAATAAAGACTGAACCGGGTAAAGGTTCTTTGCCATTGTACGGACAAGAACCAATAACAGTGCCCGCCGGAAAAAAACCAATCGTACTTAGAGAAGAATCGAAAATAACAATATGGCATCCAATGCTCCTAGGAAAAGTAGTAGGTTGGGTGAGAGTGGAGTTTGGTTTGGAGGTTATTACACGAGTAACAAACAAATACTTAATTGAAAATTTCATTTATGGAATGGCAATTTTGTCCATCGTGTCATTCATCCTGGTATATTTTCTTCGAAAACCGGCTGTAGCTATAGAAAAGTACACTGAGTTTGCCGATGGACTAGAGATGAATTTGGGGCGCAATATTGATGTGGACCAGAGTTCCGTGGAGTTTAAAAAGCTAGGTGAAGCCCTCAATAGGGCATCCAAAAAATTAAGTGATCAAGCATCGCAAATTAACAAAGCAGTTATTAATTTAGAGCGCTTGGCTGCATTTCCAGAAATGAATCCAAATATTGTTTTGTCTGTCAACTACCAGCGCAAATTGGAGTACCTTAATCCTCATGGCAAAAAAATTATGCATTGGTTCAATTTAAAGGAGGAAGAATTTGAAAAACTGCTACCACAAGATCTCGATCGAATTTATCACGACTGTTTCGTGCTAGGAAAAACACTATACGGGCTAGAATCAAAAATCGAGCAGATGAGCTTGTTATGGACATTTGCTCCTGTCGCCAACCAAGAAATCGTCCATGCTTACGCCAGCGATATCACTGAAAGAAAGAGAGCCTTGGAACAGGCGAATACGGCAGAGCAAAATAGGCTACAGGCTGAATCTGCAAACCAATCAAAAAGCGCCTTTCTCGCAAATATGTCTCATGAAATTCGTACGCCACTGACGGCAATTATTGGCTTCGCTGAATCATTGCTAGAAAAAGACCAATCTGAATCAGAAAGACTAGATGCGACAATGACGATCATTCGCAGTGGAAAACATTTGCAATCGATAATTAGCAATATTTTAGATCTTTCAAAGATAGAGGCATCAAAGTTAGAAATAGAGCAAATTGATGTACCACTTATTGAGCTAATAAACGAAATCATTCCGATGATAGAAATACTTGCGCAGGAAAAGGGTCTTCTATTTAGTGTAAACTACAAGTATCCAATACCAGAGGTGATTGTTACCGACCCTGTCAGACTAAAGCAAATACTCATAAATCTTTGCAATAATGCCGTCAAATTTACTGAAATAGGCGGTGTAGAACTGAGAGTCAGTTATGACGATCACTATGATGACATGATATTTTCAGTATTAGATAGTGGTATAGGGCTTAATAGTAGCCAGATCGGCAGGATTTTTAACGCATTTTCACAAGCGGATTCAACAACCACAAGAAAGTATGGAGGCACAGGCTTAGGCTTGAGTCTTTCAAGAAATCTTGCGGTTATGTTGGGCGGTGACATTTCTGTTGAAAGTGAATTCGGAGTAGGCAGTGTGTTTACAGCTACTATAAAAGCTGGAACTACTGGAGCTACCAGATTCCTGCGCGAAACACCGATCCCTCAAGCAGAACGAGATATCAAATCAACCCAGGAACACCGCGTATATAGAGGAAAAGTTCTTCTAGCAGAAGACAATGCAGACAACCAGCGATTTATCGGGCTTAAACTTCGCCGCCTGGGTATAAAAACTACTATCGCCAATAATGGGAAAGAGGCTGTAGATTTAGCTTTGTCTGGACAGTTTGATCTGATTCTCATGGATAACCAAATGCCTGAACTCAATGGTCTCGACGCAACAAAGAAACTACGTGAACAAGGATACACCGCGCCAATCGTTTTTTTAACTGCGAATGCGACAAGGGAAGATCAACTCAAATCGGAAACAGCGGGATGTGACGACTTTCTGACCAAGCCTATAGAGTGGAAAAGTGTTTACAAAGTATTTGACAGGTATCTTACTAAAAACATATTGGAGGTAAGTAATAATGACACAAGCAATGCATCGGGTGAGCAGTTAGTTCCAATATTGTCTGAACTAGAGTGCTCTGATCCCGAACTTTACGAAATGGTTGTAAGGTTCGTACATTCTTTACCGAGTAAACTAGAAGATCTGCATAACTATTATAAGAAAAAAGATGTTGAGAATCTTTTAGATTTTCTGCATCAGTTTAAGGCCGTGAGTGGCAATTATGGTTTTTCTGAAATGCAAACAATAGCAGAAGCAATGGAGAAGCTGGCTTCAGAGAGCATTTGGGATAGTTTTCCAGAAAATCTTGAAGAATTGAAAATACTTTCTGATCGTATGGCTGCCGGCATACAAAAGCAGTAAACAAGAAAAAAGCATGCTGTCATAGTCTCATAATTAGTTTACCATTAATTAAATCTGTATAAACGGCATTTGTCGTTAGGTGGACCCCTTTCCTCAGACAACTAAAGGCGAATCATAAGGAGCAAGTCATCAAGCCGCTACAACATACTTTTATTGCTTGTAGACAAAACGCTTTTCTGCTATTAAGAAGAAAGTTCGTCTTTAAATATGTCCAATTGGAGTTACCGCAAAAAATGAAACACTTAGCGCGAGTGATATACCGAAAAATTGTAGCTGCCGTATTTTTTGTCTCGTTGCCTTTTAGCATTTCATACGCAGAAGACGACCCATTGGTGTATAAATTCAAAACTCTTTCTGTAGAAAGTGCATCTAAAGCTGCCTGGGGGGCTCTCAAGGACTGCCGAAAAAAGGGATACTCTGTGGCGGTGGCGGTAGTGGACCGGGGAGGAAATCTTCAGGCGCTCCTTCGTGATCAATTTGCTGGCCCCCATACTCCGGAAACGGCAATTCGAAAGGCCTGGACAGCCAATAGCTTTAGGCAGAACACAGGAGACCTGGCCGAGTTTCTTCAAAAGAAGACTATCCCTAACCAAGTCCAACATAATCCGGGCGCGTTACTCGTTGGCGGAGGTGTTATGATTCAAGCCCAAGGCCAACTTATGGGAGGGATTGGTGTCTCGGGCGCTCCTCCAGGCCAGTCAGAAAAAAATAGTATAGACGGGGCTTGTGCGAGAGCCGGCTTGGCTACCATTCAAGATGATCTAGAATTGGCAGAGTAAAAACTTTCAATTAAAATCTTGACGAATTAAATTTCTACTGCCACACTGAACGCTATGAAACAATTTAAACACGCAATGTCCATTTCCATTCGCCTGGTGACCGCATGGCGCCCAGGGGGAGGCTGCGTGTCTTAAAAGTTTTCTAGGACAATAGAATTCACAAAAAGGCCGCAGCAAAAAACTGCGGCCTTTTTTGTTTTTTAATTCAAACGCTTATAAAGGAGCCTTGCAATGGGAAGTGATGATGTCCCACAGATGTACGCTCGGCCTGAAGTCCGTTCGGGTCAGAGCCGAAAAATTAGTGTAGTCGAAAGTGTGGTCAGTGTTTTGCTTGGCTATGTGATGACTGTCTTGATTCAATACCTGCTGTTTCCACTGTTTGGATTTTCTATCCCCTTGGAACAAAGCATGGTGATATCTGTATTCATCGTTTCTTTGGCCTTTGTAAAAAATTATGGAATCAGACGTTTGTTCGTCTATTTAGAGTATCGTCGGTAATAAAAAAAGGAAGAAACAATGGCCGTAATATTGGCTTACCTCAGCGTGATTTTGATTTGGTCTACCACTCCGCTTGCCATCAAGTGGAGTATGGATGCCAACACGACTTTCATTTTTGGCGTTGCCGCACGTATGATTATAAGCGTTTCTGTTTGTGCAGCTTTACTTGTGCTATTTCGTCAAAAATTCCAGTTGAATAGAACGGCATTTGCCGCCTACAGCGCAGCTGGGGCAGGGGCTTATTTTGCTATGATCTGTGTCTATTGGGGTGCGCAATTCATCCCAACCGGACTGGTGTCCGTGTTGTTTGGTTTTACTCCTTTTGCAACGGCCCTATTTGCCGCGTGGGTCTTGCAGGAAAACAGTTTCACCATGCCGAAGGTCACCGGAATGATTCTAGGGGCGACTGGATTGGTGTTCATATTTTGGGATTCACTTGCGGTGGCAGAACATGCAGTTTATGGCATCGTATCGGTGCTGGCCTCTGTATTGATTCATTCTATCAGCACAGTTTATGCGAAGCGCTATACCAAGGATATCCCAGCCCTGAATTTAACGACGGGCGCCCTGGCACTGGCGGTACCTTTGTACATAATAACGTGGTTTTTTCTGG
>JAOUPJ010000223.1 GCA_029879945.1 Gammaproteobacteria bacterium | reverse complement strand
TTTCCATCATTCGCAGCACCACCGAGAGTGTGGTTGCCGATGACAATGGCTGTGCGACTACTAAACCTTCTCAAATCATTCGGCCCTATAAAGCAGTTCTTGCTTTGGATAGCTTTAACGATGCACCAGTCAGAGCAGCCATTTTGGATGTGGCAGGGGGTAGCACCGTAGGTGCTGGCGATGGCGTTTTCGATAACAAAGATATCGAAGCCTATATCGCTGCGTTTCAAGCGGCAGAAGCAATAGGTGACGACACTGACTATAACTATGGCCGATTTGATCTCAACGGTGATGTGCATCAAGGTGGTAACAATACACGACCATTTGATCTCAATATAAATGGTGACACCCTCGATAGTGAAACCGTTGAAGTCAATGGTTCAGGTAGGCGCTTCGTGGAACACGAGATGTCTGACAGGGCCATACTCTGTTATTACTCCCACTCCTTTTTGTTTAGCGGCGACCTGGCTGCCTTGAGCGAAGAAAACCGAAATTATTTGTTTGCTGATTGCGGTGAACTCGTCGATGCACGGATCTTTTTCGTGACGATTGATAGCAGTGAAGAGATTATCGCCTCTATGGCTCCGGATGGATCTAACTACAAAGCCGAAACGGATATCTTTGAACACACCTTTGCCCTAACTCCCACAGTCGTTCCGGGTACTCAAATCGTCGCCTTCCTGGGCGAGAAATCGACTGGTTTTGGTTCGAGCGCCCAGTTTACCAATGGCATCTTTATCCAATATAGGTCACGTAATTCATCAACGTTGGTGGTTGAAGGGGCATACCGTCCATCGATTTCGGAAAAGTTGGGCAAAATCTACTACGAGAAGTCTATTCAGCGGGAGGGTGAATTTTACTGGGATGTCGTCTTATTTCGTTCCAATTTTGATGGCAGCGAAGAAGAGCAGCTCACCAATAGTGTTGGCCTCAATAGCCAAGTCAGCATTTCTCCCGATGGAAGCAAAATGGTGTTTGTGACCCTCGCCGAGGATTACAGTTACTCAACCCTTAAAATTTCCGATGCCAGAGGTAATGGTGTTTCCAATATTCCTGTATCGGGTTTGATGGAAAACCCTTCGTGGTCACCGGATTCCAAAAAGATCGTCTATGATCGCTACGAGGGACAAAACAGAAACATCTATATCTACGACACAGTAACAGGCGAGAACAAGGCGCTCACCAATTATAGTGGCAATGGCCCACTCAAGAAGGCGTGGGAGCCGACTTGGTCTCCCGACGGAAACAAAATCGCCTTTGCCGGCGCAGATGGAACGAATGCCACTGAGATCTATACCATTACTATCGATGGCACAGAACTCACCAATATTACCAATACACCAAATGTGAAAGATGATAGTCCGGCATGGGGCAGTTAGCTCATAGCGAAAAGAGAATTAGCTAAACAATAACAATATACTTTAAGGAGAAAACGATGGGAAATTCGATCAGCGCCCTGCGATGGAGCGTAGTTGCCTTGCTCGCGGCGATGTTTCTGGCCGCTTGCGGTTCAGGTGGCGATAGCTCAGACTCGGGAACCAATCCGAAAGATAATGTCTTATTTGGCACGGTCAAAAGCTTTGATGGCCGACGTTTGGCTGGCGTGCAAGTGTTTTCACAAGATGGAAAGAAGTTGGGCGAGACCAACGAAGTGGGTGATTTTCGTTTTAGCACACAATCTAATCTACCGACTACACTCAAATTACACAGTGAAGGCTATGTCGACGGTATCGTCTCAATTAATAACGCACTATCGAATGGGTTCAACGCCACACTGCGTAAACGCAATCTCCCTCTCGAATTAGATATAAACAACAATGTAGATGTGCAGGGTCAGCATGGAGCGGGCGTTGCGCTAGAGGCCAATTCCTTGGTGGATGAAGATGGCGTTGCTGTAAGCGGTAAAGTGCAGCTTAGCATCACGCCTGTCAATGTCTCAGACCCGGAGGAACTGAAAACCTTTCCCGGTGGTTTTTCAGGAACAAATCTGGATGGAAGCAATGCGCCCGTCATTGTGAGCTATGGCACGGTGGAATTTCGCTTTTCACAAAATGGTAAAAAACTCAACCTGGCGCCCGGCAAAAAAGCCACCATCGAGATTCCCAGTTTTGTCACTAAAAACCCGGATGGCTCAGCAATCCAGGTGGGTGATGAGGGTGCCATCTGGTCGTTAGACGAAAACACGGGTGAGTGGTTGCATGAAACGACGGGCAAGGTGGTAGCGTCGGGCGATTCACCCACTGGTCTGGCGATACGTGCTGAGGTGAGTCATTTTTCCTATTGGAATTATGATCTGGCCCCTGAGTTGTGTCGAATGAATATCAGTGTTGATTCAGAGCTAAAAGTAAAAGGGTCGAATGTGGTTTCCTCGTTTTTTAGAATAAGCTCATATACAATTGAGGTGCCACATTATTCTGCCCATGCCGTAGCACTTGATGGTCCATTGTGGAATGGAATTTGGGGTTCTGGCGCTGCCTATATTCAATCGTTTTACCGTCATAGCACGTTTGATTCATTAGCTATTGAAAGCGGAAAATTTATTGATCCCACCGGTTCCGTAATCCTTCCTAAAAGCAATACAGAGCTTTCCGTTGCGTACAGTGCCTTGTCAGGAAGCTGGTATTCTTATGATACTCCTGCTGGACAGAGATCAAAGGTAACTCAGGCTCAGAATATAGATGGACGAGAGTTTGTCGTGTGTAATCAAGATCAGGTAGATGTTGTATTAAACTTGATTGAAACAAATCAGTTGCCCGAGATTAAACGCTTCAGCGCCAAATTGGAGCCCGTGTTTGGCGCCAACAATGTGATTCTTGGCAATGAGTTGGTAGTCGACTGGGACGTGGAAGGAGCGGGCAATATCTCCGTGGAGTATTTTAGCGTTAATGACACGGGTGGATTGCTTTTACCCTTGCCTGACGACAAGGGACGAGAAATAATTTCCGTTGCCAAGCCCGGACCAAACGACTCACGATTCTTCAATGTGATCTTGCATGCTGAAAACGGAGACGAGCACGTACAACAACAGGTACAGGTGGAATATTTGGAAGAAGCTCCGCCGAAACTGCTCGCCTTTGAAGTGTTACCCGTTCCAGCTGAGACATCTCGCTTCATTCGCTGGCAAGTGGAGGGGGCTGATCGTGTCACGGTTTCACTGGAGACTACCGACGGCCAAACCGACGTGGCGAACTTGCTAAATCTAACTGATCTTATCTTGCTAAAAGATACTGGCTTCAAACTGGATGCTAATGCAGTGCTAGGTGCGGGTTATCCTCAATCGCCTCCCTATCTGGTGCGTGTTGTATTTATGAACGAACACGGGATCGAAGTGCAAAGCTTCCAGTGGGATCCAAACCAACTCACTGATATCGAAGAACCACCAGCAGGTGGTGGACCGACCTAGTTTCCGCGTAGACTGTTCTAGAATGATTAACCCCGGCTGCTGGAGGACGCTGAACCTCAGTGAATTCTCAAGCAGTCGGGTTCAAAATTTAGATAGTCAGCGACCGTTTTTATGCGGTCTCAACTCTTCCATGTGCAGCTGAAGGTAACGCAATAACTGGCGACGTTTACCGCGACCACGAGTTCCCTCATTCGCCTTTGATTCTGATCCATCCTCAAAGAAGGTTGGGTTACTATCCTGCACACGTTGAAAAATAGACTTCCAATGTTTACGAACCGTATCGGGTGCGATGTGCAAATCGCTGGCAATCTCTTCGTCGTTCTCCCGCAGCATGGCGCAAAGGAGTATTTTTTGCTCGGCCGGGGTGAAATGAAAGTGTACCGGAGACTTGATAAACATCAGGGCAATGTCGCTGCCCATGGGTAAGTCTTCGTGGCTTGCATACAATAGATAAGGACGGATCTCTTCAGGAACCTTTTCCAGCCCGAAGCCAGGGTCGGCATCTGCATAATCACTTAAGAGCGTTAAACCCGCCGCTTGCATGGCACGCATGAGGTTGATGTCTACCACCTCGTAGAGTATACGTTTGATGTTAAAACCTGCGTGCATGATACGAAATAAGTCTTTCGCAGCGGCCAACACCTTGAGTGTTTCCGGATTGCTGAAATCGGGCGGGGGTGTGAAGAAATGCATGGGCATCAGATTGACGCCAGAATTTCCATTTGCCTCGCCAATTTCATTGGCCGATAGGATAGGTGAATTTCCGGCCATCAACATTTCATGAATCCGCTTATTCACATAGGGAGTTGGATTCGCCAACTGTTCATCGACAAAATCATCGTTTAAAAAAGCGCTCACTCCCATGCCCAACATTTCTCCACTCGCAGTGTCTTCAAATACCACGGTAAGCAGGCTGCCATCTCTCAAAAGATTGGTCCAAAGTTTGGGTATGTTCTTTAATATCTCCGGGGAATACCGATAGCTAGGCGGCATCATCTCGAGCACATTAGAAAAATCGGCCGCTTGAGTCATTCGAAACCGCACAGGCTCGTACTCCATTCAGAAATGTTTTAACAGCTTTGCATCATAGGGGAGATACCCACATCAAGCAACCAAGGAGGCGACTCCAACTTTTTATTATTACTTATAAGAATCGTTAATATGAAAAACATGAATTTGAGTTATAGATAATCCCGCCGTAAACTTAGCCAATCCAGAACAAAAGGTGGCTGAAATGGCAGGCAAAACACTCTACGACAAGCTTTGGGATGCCCATGTGGTTCGTACCGAACCGGATGGCACCAGTTTAATCTATATCGACCGGCATTTGGTCCACGAAGTGACCTCGCCCCAGGCCTTTGAGGGGCTGCGCATAGCGAATCGCAAGCCCTGGCGTAAAGACACGGTCTTGGCAACGCCCGACCACAATGTGCCGACCACCGATCGCTCCCAGGGGATCGCCGATCCCGTCTCACGCTTGCAGGTGGAAACACTAAACCAAAATGCCAGGGACTTTGATCTGCCGTTTTTCCCTATGGAAGACATACGCCAAGGCATCGTCCATGTCATTGGTCCGGAAGAGGGTGCCACCTTACCGGGTATGACCTTGGTCTGTGGCGATTCACACACCTCTACCCACGGCGCCTTGGGTGCTTTGGCTCATGGTATCGGCACCTCCGAAGTGGAGCACGTGTTGGCCACCCAGTGTTTGGTGCAAAAGAAGATGAAGAATATGTTGGTGGAGGTGTCGGAGGTTAATCCCGGCATCACGGCAAAAGACGTAGTCCTCGCCATCATTGGTGAAATGGGCACGGCCGGTGGCACCGGCTACGCCATCGAATTCGGTGGCCAGGCCATGCGCGATATGTCCATCGAAGGACGCATGACCGTGTGCAATATGGCCATTGAGGCCGGTGCACGTGCGGGCATGGTCGCGGTGGATGACAAGACTATCGATTACGTTAAAGGGCGTCCTTACTCACCGAGTGGTGATGATTGGGACAAGGCCGTTGCGAATTGGCAGGATTTGAAATCGGATGACGATGCTGTCTTCGATCATGTCATCAAGATCGACGGATCACAAATCAAACCGCAAGTGACCTGGGGTACCTCTCCCGAGATGGTGGTCAGCATTTCTGACAAGGTGCCCGATCCCGCGCAGGAAAAGGATGCGGTAAAACGCACCGGCATGGAAGCGGCGCTCAAATACATGGGTCTGGAAGCCAATACGCCCATGGACCAGATCAGTGTGGATAAGGTGTTCATCGGTTCCTGTACCAACTCGCGCATCGAAGATTTACGTGCAGCGGCAGACGTGGCCAAGGGTCGCAAGGTGGCGGTGAATGTGAAAGAGGCATTGGTGGTGCCCGGTTCGGGTCTTGTGAAAAAGCAGGCGGAAGACGAGGGCCTGGACAAGATCTTTATCGAGGCCGGTTTCCAGTGGCGTGAGCCCGGCTGCTCCATGTGTTTGGCCATGAATGCAGATAGACTGGAACCCGGTGAACGATGTGCCTCTACCTCGAATCGCAATTTCGAAGGTAGACAAGGGCAGGGCGGACGTACCCATTTGGTGAGTCCGGCCATGGCGGCTGCGGCAGCGGTCAGCGGTCACTTTGTTAATGTGACGAGTTTATAGGAGAGAGTCATGCAAGCATTGA
>JAOUPJ010000222.1 GCA_029879945.1 Gammaproteobacteria bacterium | reverse complement strand
GCCGGAAAACCCATATTGATAAAAGAATATCCCCCTCTGGAAGGCCGTAAGCCCATGGGAAAGGTCTTGTTGATTGGTGGAATCCATGGAGATGAGTACTCCAGTGTATCCATTGTTTTCCATTGGATGCGCAAACTCAACAATTTTCACTCAGGCCTGTTTCATTGGCAGGTGGTTCCCCTGTTGAATCCAGACGGCTTGTTGCGCAGAAAACCTCAAAGAATGAATGAGAATGATGTGGACCTGAATCGCAATTTCCCCACGCCAAACTGGCATAGCGAGAGTATGAAATACTGGGTCAACAAGACTAAGCGCAATCCCAGACGTTTTCCCGGCGTCGATCCTCTGAGTGAGCCCGAGTCGCGTTGGCTGGTGGAGAAAATTAAGGAATTCAAGCCAGACGCTATCGTGGCAGTCCATGCCCCTTACGGCATTCTGGACTTCGATGGCCCTAGAAAACATGCACCAAAATCGCTAGGACATCTGCACCTGAATCTGCTGGGGACCTATCCCGGCTCTCTGGGAAACTATGCCGGAATACAGAATGATATACCGGTAGTGACGATAGAATTGCCCTACGCCGGGATCATGCCCAAGCCGGGGGAGATTTCTGCGATATGGACAGATATGGTCGTGTGGCTAAAGAAGAATATGCGCAACCGAAATCAATTGGATAATCGAATGGTTCAGGCAGACGGGCCTTCATAGACTATTTTCCATACCCCTTTTTCCCGTTTCCAGTATTGCTGTTTTCGATTGTCGGACTTGTAATTATTGCTGTTATAGTTTTGTCTGAACTTGACGACCACCAGGTCACTTTCTCCGGGATAAACAAACATACTCAAATCGGAGAGTTCAACGGCGATAAAATCCTTGCCTTCGTTTACTTTACGCTTATGTTGCGCCCATTTTTCGTAGGAAACACGGCCTGCTTTGAAATCCTGCGAGTAGTAATTTAGATATCGATTGGCGTCTCGACTTTCCCAATCTTTTTCCCAATCGAGCAGGCGCTGTTTCAACTCGGATTCAAGTTTCTCCACCTCCGTTTGTGCCGCCCACTCTATACCGTCGGCGATGATCACGGGTGTGTTATTGATGTCTACATGTTGCTTTAGCAAATCAAAATGCTGGTTGGGTATGGTTACACAGCCATCGCTGGCACGAGGGGCTCGGCTAAAGGACTGGAGTGGATTGCCATGAATCCAGATGCCATAACCGGTTCTTCCCAGGCGCTTGTCCCAGGGGTTGGGGTAATCGATGGGATAGGCTCCGGTGCCGTAGTAGTCCGGCAGACTCGAAGGGTCGAGGAACTCGGTTACAAAGTACACGCCCACCGGTGTACGCTTGTCACCCTCTTTCCATTTAACGGCGCCATTCTTTCCGATACTGATATAGAAATCTTCCAGCAACTCTGGTTTGCCACTTTTATTTTCATAGAGGAACAAACGTGAGCGTTTGGTATCGACCACAATGACCTTTTTCTGCTTCTCCTCTAAGGCAAGCAGGTATTTGGGGACGAGACCTTCCTGTGGGTGCTGGTCGAAGTGACTCCATCGTGCCTTGGCCTCATCCATCAGGTCCTGGATGGCCTCTTTGGATTTTTCAGGGGTGCCAAATCCGGTGATCCCGTTGGACTTGGCCATGAGCAAGTCACCATAGACCATTTGGGCCAGTTTGAAATTGGGCTTACTGCTAATCAAGTCTTCTACACTGCGGATTGCTTCATCCAGCTCTCCGGTGGCGATCTTGTCCAGCGCGCTTACGAGCAAATTTTCATAGGGATCTTGTTGATGAACGGTTCCATCCACCGCCGCCTCAAGGCTGAGAGTCGATCCCAGTCCTAGAGTGATTGCGAGTGCTTGGGCAATTAGTCTAGGTTTAGACACCAGACTGCTCCAATACGATTTGCCATTTATCACCATACTTTTTCATTATCATGATCTTCTTGCTGGTCTGCTTAAAGGAATTCGATCGATAGCTTTGATAAAACATCACATTTGCCATTTTACCCCTTTCCAGGGCAATTACCTTTAACTCTTTAACATCTACGTCAATAAAGCGGGGTGCCTTTAATCGTTTATCCCTGACCTTTTCCCAGGTTGCTCGGTCTAGCTCTGCAGGTGGCACATAGTCTTCGCCGTAGTGGGAGAGATAGCTAGCTGTATCCTGTTTCGACCAACTCCTGGCCCAGTCCTTAACAGTTTTGATCACCGCCTTCTCAATGTCGTCGCGCTCCTGCGCGCTTAGCGGGACAGTGCTGGGTAGGGGTCTCGGTGGAGTCGCCTCTACAACCCTGGGTGCTGTCTCCTTTTCAAGCAAACTCAGTTCCGTGATCAGGCTGAGATGGGGTTTGGGAACCTGTTTATCCTTTTCACCCAGCGCCTTTTGGTAGGCCTCACTGGCCAGGGCTGCATATATATTGTTCAGATTGGTGTAGATCGTGGCAAAACGAGGGTCCAGTTTGAGGGCTTGTTGCAGGCTTGCTTGTGCATGCTTGTAATCACCGTTAGCCGCGTATATCCAGCTCAGGTTATTCAAGACCTCCGGTCGACTCTCTTCATTCTCCAGCTGTACCAATAGTCTGGCGGCCTCATCGCTGTTTCCCAATTGAGAGAGGGCACGGCTTTTGTGGAATCTCAAGGTGTAATCGTTGGGGGACTTGTTCAGTGCTTCATTGATCAAATCGAGCGCATGCTGAGGATTTCCGCCTCGCAGGGACTGGTCCACCGTATTGATAAGCTCCGAAGGGGCCACAACGGCTGAATAAGACGTAAGCAGCGTACAAAGTACGAATATCTGACCAATTTTATTAAAGATGGAGCCGGCTAGCATTATCCCTATTGCCCTGTATTGCCATATCGCAGAACAGTGCAAAATACACGTTTTTGTAAGGAATGTGTAGCGCTAGTATTACTTACAGCGAGAGTCCGCCCAGACGCTTGGTTACCTGGCTCTTGTGCCAGCTAACGCCAACCAGAAATCCCAGAGATAGGAAAAAGGCCGTGACCAGTGCCACCCAAATCAGGGTATCCAGACTGAAAAACTGATAGTCGGACTGGGGGGCGGCAAAGTTGGAAAGATCTTCGACTGCACTGTTCTGGATAGGGGTGCTACTTGAGCCCAGCTGACTTCTGAGCTGGTCCCGTTCCTGTTCGAGTTTTGAAATGGTGTCGGCCAGGGCTTCAATCTGTATCGCCTGCCCAGGCTGCATCTTGGAGAAGCGCTCCAGTTGGGATTCCAATTTGCGAATTTTAGAAGAGGCGTCGCGTAGGCGAATCTGAACGGGCTCGTTTGAGGTCAAATAGGCGCTGTTGACCCACCCCTCTACGCCGTTGGGGGCTTTAACTAGGGTGTAGCCGCCTTCTTTACCCAAAACGGTCAGTTCTGCGCCGGAGGCCACTACCGTTAGGGAAGCGGTGCGCTTGCCCGGTTCGGCGCGTATGCCCACTCGCAGGGTGTCACCCACATAGACCGTTTCTGCTGCGCTAGACAGCGGTAAGAGTAAGCAGAGTAAAAGAATCAGAAAACCAGCGTTGCGTTCTACAGTGTTCAGCTGCTTGTGCAATATATTGTTCGGCAATTTGTAAAACATAATCGTGTCCCAATTCCAAGTCGTATTCTTTGTGTTAGTCTGTTGCATAATAACGACAGCTGGAGCGACTTTTTACACCCTTTTTTAGCTTTCCCTACCGCTCAGAGTGTTGAATCCATCCTTTAGTTTTCACGCTCACAGGTTTAAAATCGGCAACAAGAGTAAAAACTTGATCAGGATCATCTAAAGACCGGATGCCGGCGAGGCGGGGCTTTTATCCCCACAGAGATTGTAAGATAATCTGATTGGAAGGATTCTTGCTGATCCAGATTGGCAGCAAATGCAAATTAAGACTTTTCCGCACAATGTCGATAGGATAATACGGACAAACATTAGTCAACGGATAACAGATATACCTGGAGTAGTAGATTATGATGGGCAAAAAACGCCGCACTGCTAGAATCGATTCGCTGATTGGTCAGAACACCGAAATCAAAGGGGATCTGATTTTCACCGGGGGGCTTCACATAGATGGAAAGGTCAAAGGGAACGTTATTGGGGAAACGGCAGGGTCTTTATTAACTCTTAGTGATCAAGGGGTTATAGAAGGCGAGGTACGTGTACCTTGCATCATTTTGAACGGCACCGTTATTGGTGATGTTCATGCATCTGAGCGCATAGAGCTGGCAACCCGCGCCAGGGTTTCCGGTAATGTATTCTACAACCTCATTGAGATGGCCATTGGTGCTGAAGTGAATGGTAAGCTGGTTCATAGACCCGAAACTGAAAAGCCAAAGCTCACCCACATGAAAGAAAAAAATGAAGAGACTGTGAATTCCAATTTGGGAGGCACAGTGAGAGTGGGTAATTCTTGACAAAATAATTAGGTTATTAGATAATAGCCGTAGATTCCGACTGGAGATTTAGACTATGACTGAAGCGATGTCTGACGACAATTTACTCGACTTCTCAGAAGCTGCTGCCAATAAGGTAAAGGCGCTTATAGAGGAAGAGGGTAATGATGCGCTTATGTTACGTGTTTTTGTAACCGGTGGTGGCTGTTCAGGCTTCCAGTATGGATTTACCTTTGATGAGAGTGTCACCGAAGGGGATACCAAGGTCGAAAAGAATGGGGTGACCCTGCTGATCGACCCCATGAGTTTCCAATACCTGGTCGGTGCCGAGATTGATTACAAGGAAGACTTGCAAGGTGCTCAATTTGTGATCCGTAATCCCAATGCAACGACCACCTGCGGTTGCGGCTCTTCCTTCTCAGTTTAAAATTATTGCGAGCTTAAAGAAAAAGGAGGTTTTAACCTCCTTTTTTGTTTTCCACTTTAGAACTTCAAAGATTGCGTCCCCGAATTGAAATTGTAGGCAAGGGACTGTATAAACACCTAAACTTGAAACCGGAAACACATCCATTTTTACGGTCAATGGTCGATAAACTCTACGAACGGACGCGGCGATAGGGAGACTGTCAATGAGTGAGTACTTACCAGGGCTAGAAGGCGTACCCGCCACCAAATCAAACATTTCAGACATCGATGGAGAGAAAGGCATACTCTCATATCGTGGTTACACCATTGAGCAACTGGCTGAGAACAGTACGTTTGAAGAAACCACATTATTATTACTCGATGGATCTCTGCCTCTGGCTCATGAACTGGCCGTATTTGACGAGCAACTGCGCTCCAATAGACGAGTAAAGTTTAATATTCGTTCTTTGATGAAGTCCCTCCCACCGACCGGTCACCCCATGGAAATTCTGCAGACAGCTGTAGCAAGTTTGGGTGCTTTTTACCCTGGGAACGAATGCCTCACCTCACCCGATGAGTGTGCAGACCTGGACTACATCCACAATATGACAGTCAAAATCATTGCCCGTATGCCGGTGATCGTTGCCATGTGGGAGCATATTCGCAACGGTTATGATCCGATTGAACCACGTGCCGATCTTACTTTTGCAGAAAACTTCTTATACATGTTGGATGGAAAAGAACCTGATCCGGTTCTATCTCGCATCATGGATACCTGTTTGATCCTCCATGCAGAACACACGATCAATGCCTCTACCTTTTCTGCATTGGTCGCCGGCTCCACTCTTGCCAGTCCTACGAGTATTATTGCCGGCGCTATAGGCACCTTATCTGGTCCTCTGCATGGCGGGGCCAACGAAAAAGTCGTCAGCATGCTCGAAGAAATCGAGTCACCCAAAGACGTGGGCAAGTGGCTAGACAAAAAGCTGGCTAATAAAGAAAAAATCTGGGGTCTGGGGCACCGGGAATACAAGACCAAAGACCCGCGGGCCACCATTCTTCAAGGGCTGGTCCACAAACTGGTGGAAGAACGGGGGGGGCAGATTAGTCCCAAGTTTGAAATCGCCATGGCCCTGGAAGAGGCGGCGGAAGAGCGTTTGGCGGTTAAGGGCGTTTATGCCAATGTGGATTATTACTCAGGCATCCTTTACGAGGAAATGGGGATACCCACAGATCAGTTTACACCGGTTTTTGCCGTGGCAAGATCGGCCG
>JAOUPJ010000221.1 GCA_029879945.1 Gammaproteobacteria bacterium | reverse complement strand
AGAAAGCGCGGCTCGGTATCGTCTCAACCTTTTTACCGTAGGGAATGCTTGCATAGCAGTCGTTTGACTCTGCCACCCCTAAAGCGGGCACACCTAAGAACAGCAGCGTACCAAGACCATACACTGCCACTTTATATATACTGTCGACTCGTTTTTTCCAATGAAACATAGTGACTCCAACACCGATCTAGCTCCATTTTTGCAAGAATCGTACGCATTTTCCTAAAAGACAGCGCCTCGCACAGCATTGTTATTTTCTTCAACAATAGAGGCGGCCTCACCTAAGCCTTGGCTTAGCTCTTGCTTTATTCAAGCCGTATAGTTCAAGTAACCAGCAGACTGAGTCAATCACAGTCTTGTTTTCTGCCACAGGAGCAGTATATGAAACTTAGGCAACCCTTTGCACAGCTATCACTGGCGGTTATCGTCGGCGCAGCAACGGGGTGTACGCATTTTATCGTAAATGACCCCAACCAAGGTTCTACAAAGATAGGTAGTGCACCCATAGAAAACCAAGCTGCGGGCGCCACCATGCAGGCACCGCTAGTTGTTGCTCCAATGCAAACAATGCCAACACATCGGCAACGATCTGCCGCTCGTTCAGAAACAACATTACTTAGAACTGCCGCTACGGAATGCGAGGAAGGAGAAGGCGTTTTCATCAATGACAATGGAAACAAAAAAGAATCGTTAAAGATTCGAGTTTCCGGCTATGGCGCACCGCCCAAGGCGTTTTATCCCGAACCTCAACGAAGACTTATGGCCATGCGTGCTGCAAAGATTGACGCTTACCGAAATCTGGCAGAGCGAGTGAAAGGTGTGCAGATTTGGGGCGGCACCACAATCGGTGACATGGTGGTAGAAAAAGACCGTTTCAGAGTCTACCTGGACACTCACCTTTCGGGTGCACGGGTCATCTCTGAAAACCCTGCAGAAGACGGCACTTTCGAAACCACGGTTGAGTTAATGGTGGATCAAGACTTCTTATCGGGTACTACTATAGAAAAACCCAAGAAAGAAATCGCGAGCGCTGACCCCTGCGCTGAAAATCAAGTGCCTGCACGTGCCCCTTCCGATTCGATAATGCGAAGAGGAAACATGATGCCGGCCATGATGAAGACAGACAATCTAGAGGCCAATCGTAGCAGCTTCTATTTTGAGGAGTAGATATGGGCTCTCGGTTTGAGCGCAGCAATCTCGCTTTCGTTCTTCTTGTTACTCTCATCGTTACTCTATCTCATTCAGCACAGGCGGCTCGCATCGTTGAAGCGACCGGCAGTGCTGTCATTATGGATGGAGCGGTCGCCTTAGCCCGAGCCAAAGCCATCAAGGACGCCGCCCGACAAGCCGCAATTCAGGTATCTGCCCAAGTCGATAGCAGTTCTGCAGTCTTGTCTAATGTACTGGTTATAGACAGCACCCGAGTTTACGCAACAGGTGAAGTGGAAGACATCAGTGTACTTAAAGAATGGCAAAACGATGGCGTGTATTTTGTGCGTATTCGCGCACAAACTCCCACAAAGACTAGCAAGCCTCCCTCACCAGCTGCAGGGTATCGTAAAAAAATTGCCGTGTTACAGTTTGACGTCGCCTACAGAAATCAGATTCAAGATTTGACCGGCATAGAACACGCCCTCAGCCGGGAACTCATGTACAATTTAGAAGCCGATGGCCACTACTTAGCGGTAGATGGCACCGACTATCTATTGACGACATCATTTTCCACTGTCAACACAGATGCGCCCCTAGTCATATCAAAGATTGCTGACAAACTCGGTGTTCAAGTCGTGATAAGTGGCAAGATACGCGACATGGGCGTTGATACCGGTATTTTTAAAGACTCCCGCCGTGCCGAAATAGAGTTGATAATTTACGATGGACTCTCCGGCAGCAAACTCTCTACCCATCGCTTCAGCGAGTATGTGGATGGTGCCGGCTACTACAAAGATATTCCAACACTGTTTAGTTTAGCTAAATTCAAACACACACCCTATGGTGCAGCCCTGACTCGAATAGTCAATAGACAAGTAGAAATGATTAGGACTGATTTAGACAAACTACCCTTTGCTGCACGTATTCTCAAAGCGGATGGAAACACTGTGATATTTGATGCTGGGAATACCTCAAAGGTAAAAGTAGGCGATACACTTACTGCTTTCAGGCTAGAACCCGAGCCACTGCGAAGTAACAACAAGCGCTTTCTAGGATATCAGGAGTTTCCTGTAGCAAATATGGTGGTTAAAAAGGTACAACCATCATTTTCCGTGGGTGAATTGGAAACAATGGAGTCCACGTTATATGCGGGCGACCTCATTCGTTTCGGTTGGTAGGGGCTTTTTTAACGAGCCCTCACAATCTCCACAACCTGCGCACCCAAACCAAAAGCACGACTATTGGCTGCCTGCTCCACTCTAACTACCTCTACCACCGCATCGAAAGTGGGTGACTTGGCCAGGTTGGGCTTGACATGAATCTCCAGTTTGGTTCCAACCGAAAAGTGGACATGGGAAGTAATAAACACACCTTTTGCACTTAGGTTTATGCATGTTCCCACGAACTTTTTGTCTGATCCCTGTTCATTGTACGTAACGGGGCAATTCATAACCATTCGTAGATAGTCACGTTTTTCACTGTAGTTTCGGGAGTAGGTATACATAAACACCTCCTTGCGTATAAGGGAACAAGCCACTATCCCCTGTTGCTCCAAATCCTGTGCCGAAAGGAATGAATTTGTAAAAAGCAGTCAAATTCCCTTTGATCGACTCTTATAGATTCGGCAAGCTACTGGAAATTCTTGAGGTATTTTTTTGGGGAGGAGTAGTGATGGATCTACCGTTATTGGTTCACGTTGGCCGCGTTGTGCAATACAACCCGAAGATCATCTATGACCGCCATGGCTTGCTCGACAATTATCAGGTTCCCGCCTGACCCAGCAACCGCAGCAGAGGCATCGCTGGCCATGGTTTCTATACGGTTCACCACGTCTTCTACGCGTTCTATTTGTACACCGGTGTTGCGAGTGACATCTCCGATGCAGATGGACAATACAGACAAGGCGTTTTGGAGTCGTTCACGTAATGAGTCGTCTATTACATCGACTAGCTCTCTCATCGAGTCGGCAAAGGTTTCAATCTTGCTGCTGAGTATGGAGCTGGATTTACCCAAACTACCGAGGACCTCGTTAATTTCTTTGGTGTAGTCTCCCGATTTTTGGGCCAGATTTTTGACTTCATCTGCTACCACCGCAAACCCTCTCCCTGCCTCGCCAGCCCTAGCGGCCTCGATAGAGGCATTTAGAGCGAGAAGGTTAGTTTGTTCAGCAATATCGGTAATGGTTTTTGTGATCTGATTGATTTTTAAAAACTCATCACGAAAATTTTGAGTATCACTCAACAGATTCGACGCCCAATCGATGGATTTGCCAAACTCTGTTTTAAAGCGTTTTTGCTGGGAGTCTGATTCGTTAAACACTTCCTCTGCCACCATTACCTGTTTACTGGAATGCGCGGAGAGATTGGCGATTTCCCTAGAACCATCAGCCACTTCCTTCGAAAAGGAGACCGCCTGTTCTGCGTATTCAACACGAGCCTTTGAGGTGGAATTTACTCTCTTCGCATTAGCCCCGACTTCGACAATATAGTTCTCTAACTTGTCGGTTGCACTGAGGATGTTACCAAGATGATCGGTGTTTTGCTTTGATGCCTTTGCGTCCTCCTGCATCAAACCGAGGATATGGCGTTGGGTAAGAAACGAGGAAACCAAGGAAACAAGCAAAGGAATGATGTAGGTAAACACGACCACGCCAATATTCAGTTCTTCGTCACTAAAGATTCCGTCCCACTGATGTAGCGTATTCAATACACTGCCCACAATCACTGAGGCTATCAGTGATCGATAGATCAACAGTTTGGAAGTACCTTTAGGAATCACCTTAGCCCTAGTCTATGCATGGAAACTCTAATACACAGTTAGCGGCCTTCTCTGGATTCACTTTAGAACAAATCGAAACATCTTAAATCCCCCTGCAAAATCAAAGTAATAGGCACAAAGACTGCACCGAGCCAGGGTGTTAGGAGAAAAAACAAAATCACCGGAAATTAACTATTTGCAGCCATGTACACAATCAAAATCTGAGGAGATATCGAAGTGAGATGAGGCCAAGACGCGAATCGGGATAACTGGGCAATTCGATGCTGAAACACCCTGTGCATGATAGTGTGCTTTTAAAAGTGCCTGTATTGGCAAGTGTCGCTTTCGTGCTCTACATTTCCAGCGCTGCGGCTGACTCCAGCCTAGAATTTTCAAACTATCTACGCATGTCATCGACTCTAGATCTAACCCTAAGCCAGAACGACAATATACATTTGATTGAAAACGAACCCACCGCTTCCACGATCGCCAAACTACAACCACGATTTAGCTTTGAACGTAAAACCGGGTTAAATCAGATCAAGTCCACCTATTGGGGCAACTATCAAAATTACTTAAACAGCAGCGCAGACACTCGATACGATCAATCAATTTCCTTAGACTTGGATCATGCGTTTAGGCGGTTTTTCTCGGTCAAATTAAATGGAGAGTATCAGCTCCTTAGTGAGCCAAGGGGCTCAGGCTATACAAAAGGCAATACACAATTACCTGATGCCCCGGATAGCTATACCCGCGACCTAATCTCCAACACCTATACACTCGGAGGCGATGATGCGAAGGGTAAGCTGCTACTGCATCTCCAGCGCCAAGGACTAAACTTCACGAGCAGGCCAGAGATTACCTCTGATCGCGACTACCAAGACACACGGGCCACCCTGACCTACTACCAGAATTTTTCGATAAAGACCTCTGCGCTCTATGAGGTCCAAATCGCTTCCATCGCCTATACCAACTTGCCCAGTAACAGTATTTCAAAAGACAGCGCCATCAATCGTTATCTCACCGGCATGCGCTGGCGTTATAGCGCTCTCACCACAGGGACCGCGAAGGCAGGATATGCCCAACGAAAATTTGACGCTTCCTCTCGAGTTGGGACAGAAATTCTAAGCTGGGCCCTGGAGCTCGACTGGCTACCCACTGAATTGACCCGTATCCAAATCAAATCTTTTGGCCATACCGATGAGAGCAGTGGGTATGGTGACTACAAAGAGAGTAAAACCTTGTCTATTTTTGGCCGTTATGACCTGAGCAAATCCTCGGATCTGGGGCTAGGGCTCTCCGTAAGCCGAAACACCTACCCTCCCACTGCGGCCAGTGAAACGATCGCCATTCTGGATTGGTGGCTGGACTACCAGATTCGACCAGGGATCACCGCCAGCTTTGGCGCTAATCATGCACAACAAGACTCAAATCAGATCGGATTTGATTTTCAGCGCAATGAATATCGCATTCAACTGAGGATAAACCCATCGTGATGACCCGTTTACTGATCGCTACACTCTTACTACTCGTGCCACTACTCGTCACCGCATTGGAACCCAGTGCCTATAGGCTGGCCAGTGGCGACACTATCGAAATCAGCGTCTATGGCGAGGAAGACCTCAGCCTTACCGTTCAGCTCGATGATAAGGGAAGTATCACCTATCCACTACTGGGTATCGTACCCGTTACCGGTAAAACCGTTTCAGAATTGGAAAATCTAATGCGCGACAGGCTTAGTGGTCGCTTTCTCGTTTCTCCCCAAGTCACCATCGGCGTAAAAGAATATCGACGTTTTTTTATAAACGGAGAAGTGAGAAAACCCGGAGGCTATGCCTACCTTCCAGGCCTTACGCTGCGTAAGGCGGCGGCGCTGGCGGGAGGCTTTACCGACAAGGCCTCCGTGGACCATGTGTATGTGATTCACGAAAAGGATCCACTTAAGCAGCGTGCGTCTGTGGATTTGGATAGACCGGTTAACGCGGGCGACATTATTACTGTGCCCGAATTCAAGCAGATTTTTATCTCAGGCGAAGTGAAGAAACCCGGCCGATACGATTTTCAATCCGAATTAACACTCAGAAAGGTGGTCGCCCTCGCGGGAGGATTCACGCCTAGGGCTTCGGAAGAAAAGATTTTCATTATTCGTGTGGACACCGAAGATCAAATACG
>JAOUPJ010000220.1 GCA_029879945.1 Gammaproteobacteria bacterium | reverse complement strand
CGGGTTCAGGCCCTGCAGGCGCTGGCGTGGTACAGAGGTAAGCAAGGAAGTCTCTACCAAAAACAGTAGCGATCCCTACTTTAGAAACTGATTCTGCAAAATCAGATTATTGGTGATTTGAAATTTGGCTTGTAATTCTTTTTCATATTTTGAGAGATCCGTTTTTTCTTCGTGTGCTTTCATTGAAACTAGTTGATTTAAATCATAGGTGACGATCGCTCGTTCGTCGAAGTAGTCAATCAGCGTATCATTGATGGCAAACACTCGGTTTTGGCCGTTATTGCGCAGGAGTGATTTGCCGACACTGGCGTAACGTGCTCCCCAGGACAGCAGATCTGCTATGGTGGGCATAAGATCAATGTGCGAGCCTATTGCATTACTAACTCCAGCCTGGATGCCGGGGCCGATAATCAATAAGGGAATATGGTATTTGCTATTTTGTGTAGATTGGTCATAGCCAAAAGGACCAATGTGGTCTGCGGTGATAATCCAGATCGTATTTTCGTAAATGCCCAGCTTTTTGCTCTTTTCTATAAATCGTCCTACGGCCCAGTCGGCATAGAAAACCGTGTTCATATATCGCGAATGATTGCCGTCATCCGAAAATTTTTCCCACTGTTTATCGGGAACACGAAAGGGGTTGTGTGTCGTGGAGGTGAAGATCATGCCAAAAAAAGGCTGCCTGGCCTTAAAGGTGTCGGCTGCGGTATCAAAGGTGTAATGATCCCATACTCCCCAATCGCTCTGGGTTGGAAAAGAAAACTCAGCCGGCTTGGTGACATCCTCGGCACCAAGATAGGTTCTGAATCCTGAATTTTTAGCTATGGCGTCAATATGAAAAGAATTTCGTTTACTGCTCTGCAAAAAGACGGTGTTATAGCCCTGGTGATAGGCCAGGTCACCGATAAAGGACAATCTATTTTGTTCCAGTCCTTTGCCGAGAAAAGGCAGTGTGGGCAGGCTGGGAACGGATGCCAGTATTGCTGCCAGCCCTTCTATACTACGACGACCGTTGGCGTAGAAATTCGTAAACAGTAGACCTTCTTTTGCCAGGTGATCCAGGTTGGGTGTTAAGCCCAGTGGTTCTTTCCCCTGTTGGGTTCGTATCGCATCGAAGTGCTCAGCGTCCACGCTTTCCAGTAATAAGAGAACCACATTGGGTTTCTTCTCTGTTGTGGAGGGAGTCTTTATTTGGCGAACCATAGAATTCCCGTCCACAAATTCATCTGCCTCTGAACTCAAAGTCCGGTGGAGTAGGGAAAGAGCCTCTGAGTCTGTCATAAATTTTTTCAGACTCGCTTTGGGCGCGCGTAGGCTGTGCTGAAAAGCAAAGGCACCATTAATCATCAAGTAGGCTTCGTTGGTAGAGTCGCTCGCTGCAAAGGCGTCTGCCATTTTAACCGGCTTGTATTGAAACCCGCCACGCGCACTGACCACGATTAGCGCGATGGAAACAATAAGCACGACAAGAAATTGCTTGCCGTCCGGTGCATGAAACTCGACTTTTGAGAAAGCCCGGTACCAGAGTTTTGCGCCAAGCAGCGACAGTGCTAGAAAAAGTACAACTGCCCAGGCATAGTCACCCAAAATCATGTCCTTTAGCAGTTCAGGGTCATCCAGCGCCAACGTGATTTCGGAGCCTATGTGGCGCTGTAGATAAGAGAAATAAACACTGTCGGATACGACGGTCAAAATCAGGCTGATATAGAGCACGTAAATCACAATCAGAAATAAAGAAATCCATTTTTTTCGCGAAAAAAAACGTTGGGGAACAAATAAGAGCAGCATGGGTAGCCCTAACGTTACTGCTATGGTGGAGGCATCGAAACGCAAGCCGTAAACAAAGGCCCAAATGATCTGTTCAACGGTGAGACTGCTGAACTGGTCCCAATTGCTGATGAGTAGGCCCGCACGCAAGATCGTGAAAGTGGCAAACACGGTGAGTAGAATTCTCAGGGGTAGTTGCAGAAAAGGCTGGTTAATCATCGTTTTGACCGGATTTCATTCCTCTGGGGCGTGGCTATGATATCATTAATCAGAGAATATTCCTTGGAGGGGAGCGTTTTGTATATCGTTACCGGTGGTGCCGGCTTTATTGGCAGCAATATCGTCCATGGCTTAAACAGGCAGGGTATCACTGACGTGATCGTGGTGGATGACTTGTCTGACGGCACAAAATTCGTCAATTTGGCAGATCTTGCTATCTATGACTATATCGACAAAGATGAGTTCCTGCAGCGACTGGAATCACCGAGACTGGGTTTTCCAGACAAAATCACCGGTGTATTTCATCAAGGGGCCTGTTCCACCACCACCGAGTGGGATGGTCGCATGATGATGCAAAACAATTACGACTACTCCAAGGCCTTGTTTCACTATTGCCAGGAAAAAGCGATTCCCTTTCTCTATGCTTCCTCGGCGTCGGTCTATGGGGTCGGGCCCATCTTTAAAGAAGACCTGGAGCATGAGAAGCCGCTGAATGTCTACGGCTATTCCAAATTCCAGTTTGACCAATATATCCGCCGCCAACTGTCGAAGTTGCAATCGCAAGTGGTAGGGCTGCGCTATTTCAATGTCTACGGTCCTCGTGAGCAACACAAGGGCTCCATGGCCAGTGTGGCCTTTCACCTCAATAATCAGCTCAAAGCCCAAGGAAAGGTGCGGCTGTTTGAGGGCTGCGATGGCTATGGAGATGGCGAGCAGCGTAGAGACTTCATCTATGTGGAAGACGTGGTCAAGGTAAATTTGTGGTTGATGGAAAATTCCAATGTGAGTGGCATTTTTAATTTGGGGACAGGCTCCTGTCAAAGCTTCAATGATGTGGCCAACGCAGTACTCAAATGGCATGGCAAAGGTTCACTGGAATACATCCCTTTTCCCGATCATTTAAAGGGGCGTTACCAGAGTTTTACTGAGGCAGACATGTCGAATTTGCGCCAAGCAGGATATTCAGAGCCCTTCTTCAATGTGGAGCAGGGCGTGTCCAGCTATTTGGATTGGTTGAATGCATCGTAGGCTTTCTCGTCTTTTTCAAATTATAAAGCGTCAAAATTAGAACGGGATCAATTGTATCCAATCCTTTCATCTTGAAGAATAATTCTGTAAGTAAATTGTAGGTGATTGAAAACCTTGTTCGGTGCGAGTTCTCGTGCGTTGTGGTCTTTTGTCAATTACCGACAAATTAGCGTGGCACACTAAGTGCAATTAGATTAATGCAGGCGCATGGATAGCTGGACCGGTATCCGAATACCGCCATCCCTTCTAACTGAGATGAAATTAAAATACCAATTGCTGTTTATTTCATCCTGGTGCGTGCCGACATACTTAATGGATAGCTCACACAACTCTGAAAGCATAGGAGGCGCTGATGGAAATCATGAACACAGTAGCAGAGGCCGTCCTCATTGCCTTTATGATCGGGGCCATCGTCGGTGGTGTAGTCGCAACTCATCTTGTTACTAAAAAAGAAATCGAGAAAGCGCAACGTACAGTGGTCAAGGTCAAAAGCAAATAGTAGGTAGCAATGCTCTTAGTCAAAAAGATATAGGGTTCGTCTGCTGTAATTGACGAACCTCATTTCTTACTCCCTCTCCTCAGGAAATTCTGATAGATCGATATCCATACCACCCTCAAAAGATTGTGTGTATTCATTAACTGAATACTCTTCGTTTGCCCAGGCACCCAAATCGATAAGCTTACAGCGTTCGCTACAGAAGGGGCGGTATTTGGAGCTGGGTAGCCAGGCCACGGTTTGGCTACAGGTGGGGCACTTTACAGTTAGGCTCATATGGCGCAGCAGTAGAGCTTAAATTCGATAGTCGCTTGGGTTTGATTGGGTCGGGTGGTGCCATTGGCCTCGGCGAAGCGAATGCCAAACCGGTGTCGGCCACCTGCTACTTCAGCGCAATAGGGTGAGCCTTTGGGTAGGAGTACCCTGATCAATTGATAGTTGACGGTGGAATCCAGGATCAGTTGGTAGGCACCTTTTTCCGCAGATTGCGTAGTGGGTAAAGCACTTTTGCGTATAATTTCCAGAATCAGCTCAACGGCGGTGCGCAAGGAGTTGAACTCGCTCAGCCAGCCCGTAATGTCCTTTCGTCTCAATTCCACATCCTGATTTAGCCAGTAGGCATAGGCTGGAAGGTCAAAAGTGGATGGACCTCCTGGGATCGTTTCCCTTTGTTTGATTGCGGAAATGAGCTCGTCTTGGCGTACGGCCAGGCCGATGGGGGCATTCATGGCCCTGAGGGTTTTGGAGATCTCTTGTAGGCGTTTCTGATAGCTATTCAATCTATCGAGATCCACATTCTTCACATGACGAAACTTATTCATCACATTATTCAGTCTATCCAGTTCTTTTATTAAGTCTGTTTTGACGTCGGGACGATTCAGGGTGGCCAGAATGGAGATGATCACCTTAATTGCGGAGCGACTATCCCAAACCGAATTCCCCTCTAAATGATGGTCAATTTCCTCAAACAGACCTTCCAGGCGGAGTAGCGTCCTTACTCGCTCATTCAGCGGGAGCTCAAAAACAATGGACTCACCCTGCGGGTTAGTGTTGTCCTCAGTTTTTTCTTGCTGGTTTATGTCATGAATACTGACCCAAGGCATCGCTGATAGACTGACCTGTCCGGGTATGTTCGGCCTTGGAGTGGGGGAGCTAGATTTTACAGCGGTTGACTGACTCATGCCTTTGTATCGACAGTCCAGTTCGTCAACTTTCGCGTAGAGCGCATCAATTTCACCATCATTTTCGATGATGTCATCTGCGCCAATAAGTCGGCTTTCCCTGTCCAACTGGGCTCCCATAATGCCTTGAATTACTTCCCTGCTTGATTTATCGCGCGCTAAGACCCGCTTTATTTGGAGTTCCTCGGGGGTATCCACGACGAGTACCCGATCCACCCTCTCGTTCTGGCCGGTCTCAAATAATAGAGGTACAACCAGTATAGCGTACGGAGAATCTAAAGTAGACAAACTATCCCACATTTTTTGCCGAATCAATGGATGGAGTATTTTTTCCAGTAGTTCGCGTTTGTTGGGGTCTTTTGCGATTATTTTCCGTAACTTTTTACGGTCCAGGTCACCGCTTTTGTTCACCACCTCATAGCCGAAGCTTTCCACGATGAGCTTGTATCCAGGGGCATTGAATTGGGTAAGGTCTCTGGAGACCTCATCCGCGTCAATCACGGGAGCGCCAAGTTGGCGAAAGCGGTCCGACACAGTGCTCTTGCCGCTGCCAATTCCACCAGTGAGTCCCACTACTAACATTGATTTATAGGATATTGATTAAATTAAGATAAACACTAAGGATTTGCTCTCCCCACAGCAGGCAGCTCCAGCCCGAAAGGGCGATAAAGGGTCCAAAAGGGATGGGGAAATTCTTACCCACGCGCAACACCAAGATGGTAATGCCACCGAAGATGGCCCCGAGGAAAGATGATATCAGAATAATCACCGGTATGTAGGACCAACCCAGCCAGGCACCGAATACGGCCATTAGTTTGAAGTCCCCATAGCCTAGACCCTCTTTGCCGGTCGCTAGACGGAATCCGTGAAAGACCAGCCATAAGGACAGGTAACCAATGCTCGCTCCAATGATGGCCTCGCTGGGGCCGGTGAATATGTGCTGGGAGCTAAGGAGTAGGCCAATCCATAATAGCGGGAGAGTGATCACATCGGGTAACAATCGATGTTTTATATCGATCAGGGTGAGACAGAGCAGGGCATAAGTTATGGTAGAAGCGAAGATGAATTCCCAACTGGGGCCGAAGCGATACGCGGTGACTACGCTGAGTACAGCTGCGCTCAGTTCCACCAGGGGATAAGCTGCGGAGATCGGTGATTGGCAGTGGCTGCAACGACCCTTTAATAAGAGATAGCTTAGAATGGGGATGTTTTGCCATGCCCTTATGGGTTTTTTGCACTGAGGACAATGGGAGGGTGGGGTTGCGATATTGTATGCGTGCTTCGATTCGTGGGAGCTCTCGAAGCTGTTTTCTTCTTGCTGCCATTTCCTTTCCAGAATGATGGGCAGTCTGTGTATCACTACGTTGAGAAAACTACCGATAAGCAGCCCAAAAAC
>JAOUPJ010000219.1 GCA_029879945.1 Gammaproteobacteria bacterium | reverse complement strand
GTCGACTTTGCTGAATATGATTGGCGGTCTGGACAAACCCACTTCGGGAGAAATCGTTGTTGATGGCATGCGCATCGACAAGATGGAAAAAGGAGAGTTGGCTGACTTGCGTTTACATAAAATAGGTTTTGTTTTCCAAGCTTATAATCTTATTCCTGTTTTGAGCGCAAGGGAAAATGTAGAAATGGTTATGCAAATGCAGGGCGTGGAAAAAACATTACGAAAAAGTCGCGCCGAAGAGATTCTTCGTGAAGTGGGTTTACAAGAAATGTTCGATCGCAGGCCCTCGGAACTATCCGGAGGTCAGCAGCAGCGAGTCGCGGTTGCCAGGGCAATTGTCTCAAGGCCCAGCCTGGTGCTAGCAGATGAACCCACCGCCAACCTGGATTCCGTTTCCGCGTCTAGCCTTCTTGACTTGATGTTAAAAATGAACAAAGAACATCGCGTTACTTTTATCCTGTCAACCCATGACCCAATGGTGATGGAAAGGGCGAGAAGGCAGATTCATCTGAAAGATGGTTGTGTGGAAAGTAATATTGCCAAGTAGTTTTGTATGAAAATTAAAATTTTTATTGTTTTAGCCCTGTTTTTTCCGCTGAGTGTAATGGCTGAATTTAAGGCCAAGATGCAGTATGGGTTTAGTCATATAAAGCCGTTTTCATTCAGTAGCTATAGAAACCTGATCGGTAATGACCAACAAATACACGCCCTGAGTGGCAGGTTAATGTACTCAAAAGACTGGGGCTCACTCAGCTTTAGTACTCATTATGAGGCGCTCGCTATCACCAGCGAAGACTTGATATTTTTTGAATCGGATGCAGACAGTAAAAGGCTGTTTAATCTGGACCAAACCCTAGAGAGTAGCGACAAGAGCAGCCTGTATCACAGAGTAGATAGACTGAGCCTTAGCTACACCCAGGACAAAACGGTGGTAAAGCTTGGTAGGCAAGCGCTGAGCTGGGGGAACGGATTTGTCTTTCAACCTACCGATATCGTTAATCCCTTTTCACCCATTGCGGTAGATAAAGAATACAAAACGGGTGATGATATGCTTTTTTTTGAGCAGTTATTGCCGAGTGGTAGTGATATCAATTTTGTGCTTGTACCGAGACGCAAAAACGGAGCGGTGGAAGAAGGGGAAAGCACCTATGCATTAAAGTATCGAACGACTATCCACGATAGTGATGTCAGTTTCGCTGGGGCAAAAGACTATGAGGAAAGATTGTTTTTTGTCAGTATTAGCAGTGGTATCCTGGACACGGTTTCGCGCATTGATGTTATTACTAATACTGAGTCCCTCAAATTTGATCAGTGGGCGCTTGTGGCAAACGGGGATTATTCATGGATCTGGTTCAACAAAAACTTCTATGGTTTCGCAGAATACTACTATCAGGACGGGCGAGTCCTGAAACAAGGTGGCTTCGTCTTTGAAGACAAGGAATACTGGGCAATCGGATTGAGAGCCGAGCTGCACCCGTTTGTAAATGTTTCCCCCACTTTCATGGGTAACTTTAATGACGGAAGTTCTTTAACGACACTGGGAATAAATTTCGACTGGAAAAGCTGGATGAATTTGAGCCTGACCGCCAATCTGCCTTACGGAGGAGAGGGAACAGAATTTGGCGGCGAGGCTGCAATCGGTGAGACAGTAACCTTGTTGGTAAATGCCTATTTTTAATCGCTGAATCTATTTTGTTAGCGAAGCAAACAAAACGGGTAGCTGTTCGGGAAGCTTATCCACATTGTCGACTACGGTGTAGTTGTTGGCACCAAAGATACGTTTAACGTAATTGTCTGCATTGGGGTCCAGGGTTAGACAATAAGTCAGTACACCTTTGGAATAAAGCTCTTCTACTGCCTTCTTGGTGTCGTGGCGCAGATGCTGTGGATCACGTTCGTCGATATCAGCGGGCTCGCCGTCCGTTACCAAGAGCAGGAGCTTACGTCTTTCGGGTTGCTTCAAGAGATGGTAGCTGGCATGGCGCATGGCTGCGCCCATACGTGTAGACAGTCCACCTTGCATACCCGCCAGTCTTGATTTGGCATCGTCATCAAAGTTCTGATTAAAGTCCTTGAAGCGATAGTACTGTACATCATGGCGCCCGTCAGAAGAAAAACCATGTATGGCAAAAGGATCGCCTATTCCGTTAATGGCGGTTGCAACCAGCGTGGCCGCTTCACGTGTCAGTTCCAGAACAGTCTTTTCCGAGCCCTGAATCTTTTCATTGGTGGATTCAGAGAGGTCCATCAGAAGCACTACGGCCAAGTCTCTGGTGTTCAACACATTGCGCATAGTGATGCGGGTATTGGGTTGGTCTCCCATACGTATGGAGATCATGGCATCTATCGCTGCATTAAGATCAACCTCGTCTCCATCTTCCATATTGCGTTGCCGTTGTACGCCCTGGGGAGATAATAGATCAATGATCTGCTTTATGCGCCAGGCAATGGGTTTGTATTCCAGAAGAATTTTTTCGATATCTTCCGGGTTGCCTTTAGGTTGACGACGCTCATAGACAGTCGCCCAGTCGGGTCGAGCCAATTGGATCTGGTAGTCCCATTCCTGATAATGAAAGGGATCGGAAACCGGTTCCTTGCCCCACATTTCATTAAAGCTCTTGGTGTTTTCCAGGTCGTCTTCATAAGGAAACATCTCTGTGGCGCAGGTCCAGATCTCTTGTGCATCGTCGCCCGCCAATTCGCAATCCACTTCATTGGCCATTTCGATAACGCTCATGGTGCGACGTATCTGTCGCTGGCTGGCGGACAGGTAATCTTGACCTGAACCCCATGCCAGTTCTTCAAATTCCCAAACGTAACGGTTGTCGTCACGATAAGGGATACGGATTCGTTCCAGGATTCGTAGGCTTGGTACCTCTCTTCTCTCAGCGAAGATATGGTAGAGTTCCATTCCCTGGTGCCAGGAAAAGGTATTGTTGTCCTTATTGGCTTCGATATTCTCATGGAATTTTTGCGCAAACTGATTGAGTGCTTCGTCATCACTCTTTACCTTGGCATCGAGCAGCATTAAGGCAAGGTGCTCTAGTTTGAGCATCGTGGGGTGTTCCACATCACCTTCAAATATGGCCTCATTGGCGAGTATAGAACCCCAGAGTTTTTTCAAGCCTGGGAAATCTTGAACCGCCCTGTATTCGACCCGCGCATCCTCCAGAAAACCTATAAAAAACATCTGAGCAGGGCTGAGTTGCTCGGCGGATATGCGTTCGCTGGTGTAGAAAAGATGCGATGCCATGTGGGCGGCTGTGGCCCGATATAGGAGCAGGCCACTTACATCCCCGAGATCGTCCACTGCGTCTGGCATATGAAAAATACGAGACTCAATATACGGTCTAAAGTCGGTGTAATCGGCACCCGTTGGGCGTAGAAAGAAATCACGGCCCCATAGTGCACGCAAATAGAAATTCAATTTGCGCTGGGTGTCGATAAATAAAGTTCCTCGACGCTCTTTTTGCAAAACAGCGCGACTATCTTTCGATTCAAGATTAAAGTAGGCAGTGAGATTATTGTAGTCTCGCCTGTAGGCCTGGGCGCCAAAATTGGCCCAACGTCGTAGACCGCTGAGCGTAAGCTTGGAAAGCAGTTCATCGATATGATTGAGCATCGGCCGCAGTCCGCGGCTGGCTGTGGACGCCAACTGGTGAATCAGTGTGAGATAGCCACGTAACAGTTCAGCATCACCCAAGCGACGCGAAGCGGTAGGTAGACTGCAAAAAAGCAGGGCGATGACTTCGCCCGAAGTCATAGACGAAAGTTTCATGGCAGCGGTGGTGCAATCTTTAACGATGTCTTCACCGCATTCTTTGGCTACCAGAGGCATTTCTTCCAGGTAGGTAATGACTAGACTGCTGCCGCGACCTAGTCCGGAAAGTGCCTTTGCGCCGTCCAGGTAATCTTGTAAGCCAGCGGGTGACATGACCCGAGATGCTTCCTGGAAGGTACTTCGTAGTACCTCTTTTACCTCGGGCGACTTTGCACCCAGTAGCTCTTCGTATTCTTCAAGATTTATAGTCATACGCCTAGTCTCAAACTATTCGTTATCCCTCTCGAATGCGGACTTCGACAGGAAGACCGCTACTTCTCACGATCAATAGCGATTCGGAAAGTGCAACCGTTCTCTAGTTGAAAAACGTATGAACGGCGGCATCCAGGGTATCGCGCATATCCGGGTCATCCGTTAGCGGTGTGACCATGGTCATGCTGCATGCTGCAACCGGTTCTACACCCTTGTTGATGAGTTGTCCGGCGTACACCAACAGACGAGTAGAAATTCCTTCATCCAGGCCGTGTCCCTTCAGGTTGCGGGCACGATGAGCGATCTGGACCAGCTTTTTGGCGATATCGATTTTTACGTCTGATTCTTTGGATACGATTTCTGCTTCAATATCTTCTTGCGGATAATCGAAATCCAGGCCGCCAAAACGCTGCTTGGTGGATTGCTTCAGATCTTTCATCAAGCTCTGATAACCAGGGTTATACGAAATCACCAATTGAAAATCGGGATGGGCTTCAACCAGTTCGCCTTTCTTGTCCAATGGAAGCGCACGGCGGTGATCGGTCAGGGGATGGATCACAACGGTGGTGTCCTGGCGCGCTTCCACAACCTCGTCCAGATAGCAGATCGCGCCGATCCGTGCTGCGGTGGTTAAGGGGCCGTCCTGCCATTTGGTGCCGTCTTTGTCTAAAAGGAAACGACCGACCAGGTCAGAGGCTGTCATGTCTTCGTTACAGGCTACGGTAATGAGTGGTTTGCCCAGCCTATAAGCCATGTATTCAACAAAGCGCGATTTACCACAACCAGTCGGGCCTTTTAGCATCACAGGCATACGAGCAGAGTAGGCCGCTTCATACATTTCTACTTCATTAGCAACCGGTCTATAAAAAGGCTCGTTCTTGATGATATATTGATTCGGATCTACGTTTGTTTCCTTAGACATAATTCACCTTTGATTATGTGTAGCGTTGTATAAAAAGACGTTCTGATTAACCTTCGGGGTTAATCGGAAGATCCTCTTATCGTTCGTCGTCGGTTTCCACTTCTCCATTCCAGCCCAACTCTTTTGCTCGCTTTATTGCATCTCCGTGAAGTTTTGCATGGCGTTCCGCCAACTCAGGAGGGAGGTGCCTGACTAAACACCCATATTTGTCCCATTCCTTGTTAACTTTCTCCAGCAGGGAGTCGATCCCTTGCGATGTCCAGCCCTTGCAAGTCTCTTCGTCAGAGATTAAGCCGAAAACCTTTGCATCACGGATTACCTTTCCGATTGGCGTCATACCACCATATATATCGTTATCAACGCCAATGTATGTTTTTGCGGATTTCATATTCAATATTTCCGTGAGGTTAGTAAACAAAAAGCCCCTGTCCAATACTGGCCAGGGGCTTTTTAAGTGGTTTACCCTGGCGGCTGATTAAACAGCTTTACCGTGATAGATAACCATAGCAGCACCAGCAGACTGGGCGAAGTTATCAAAACCTAGTAAACGAACGTGGTTGTTTGGGTGTGCTTTATGACAAGCTGCACACTCGGCCAAGATCGCGTCAACGTCAGTTTCACCGAACATAGGCAGTTTCCACATGTACCAGTAGTTAGAAATAGCATTTTCTGGCTCAGTGTGTTCGATACCTGGATTCCAGCCTTTGCTAACGATGTATTCGATTTGTGCACGAATTTGTTTATCGCTCATTTGTGGCAGGTATGAAAAAGTTTCAAATTTACGGCTTGAAGTATCGCTCAAGCTTGATTTGTAATCTTGCATATCAGACATTATTAATTCCTCAAAGTCTATCTGTTCAAATTTGTTTGTTTGTTGGGCTTCGTGCCTTCGGCACTCAGCCCAACCTACGCTGCTTGTAAAGTCTTACTTGTGAGCAACGTCCAATTTATCAACTGTGTCAAATTCAAACTTGATCTCTTTCCAAGTTTCCATCGCCATCTTGAGCTCTGGGCTGCTCGCTGCAGCAGTAGTAAGAATGTCCTTACCTTCTTTCTCAAGCTCACGACCTTGGTTACGTGCTTCAACACAAGCCTCAACCGCAACACGGTTAGCGGCAGCACCTGCAGCGTTACCCCAAGGATGGCCAAGAGTACCGCCACCGAA
>JAOUPJ010000218.1 GCA_029879945.1 Gammaproteobacteria bacterium | reverse complement strand
TGTTCTTCTTGCACATACGCATCACTGACCAATTGAATACGATTTCTTCGGTAGTGGTCTATCGCCTTGTTTCTGGCAATGGTATAGACAAAGGTTTTGAAACTGCCAGGACCTTGCCTGTATTGATTTGACTTAATCAAACTGGCCCACACCTCTTGAAATACCTCTTCCGCCGTGGCGCTATTTCCAATCATGCGCAAAATAAAGCGATACAAGGCACCCTTGTATCGCTCGTAAAGTTGATTAAAGGCTTGAAGATCCCCGCTTCTGTGATAACGGAAGTAGAGATCTTCATCACTGTGTTCCATTTATTCCCTTGAGCTCAGTTCCCTTGTTCCTGCCGACTCACCGGCAAGCGCTTGCGCCAGCGAAACCAGTTTAAGGTACTCCCCTTTGTCGCCGTGCTGATCTTTAAAGTGGGCATCCCGTGCAAGTGAGAGAATATTATCAAAACTGAAGCCATTCAAATACTCTCCCCCTCTGAGTTTTTGCGCAAAGGCCGCCACACTTGCAGCAAACTGAAAATTGCCACTGGCCTTGTGCTCGTCCTGAACAATATCTCCTCGATTCACAACGACACTCACAAGATCACTTTTTGATTCGGCTGGTTTTTTGTAACGCAATTTGATAAATGCCAGCTCATTCGCCACTCGCTGATCCTGTTCATTCTTTTGGTAACGCAGTTTAGGCATCCGGGAACCGTCACTACCAAGCAAGGCCACTTCATAGAGAGCAGTCACTGAGTGACCAGCCCCGATTTCACCGGCATCCACCGCATCGTTGTCGAATTGATCATCACGTAAGGCCCTGTTCACATAGCCAATCAGGCGATATTCCGATACGGCCTGCGGATTAAATTCAATTTGAATCTTAACATCCTTGGCGATGGTCAACAGCGAAGACGACATCTCTCGCACCAGAACCTTATGCGCCTCTTTCATACTATCAATATAGTTATAGGTCCCATTACCACGGTTGGAAAGTTGTTCGCCAAGTTGCTCATTCAAATTTCCTCGCCCAAAGGCCAAGGTGGAAAGGGAGACGCCGTTTTTGCGTTTTTCTTCCACCAATTGCATCAACTGCTGGAAGTTCACCGTTCCCACATTAAAGTCTCCATCCGTACCCAACAGGATTCGATTGATTCCATCCTTGATAAAGTGCTGCTCGGCAAGTTGATAGGCCAATTGAATACCGGCCGACCCATGGGTAGAACCCCCGGCCTCCAGTTGATCTAATGCGGATAGTATCCTACTTTTTTGATCGCCTGGCGTGGGCTCCAGTACCACACCGGACGCCCCGGCATACACCACGATGGAGACTCGATCTTCTTTGCGGAGCTGATTGACCAGTAGTTTCAGTGCAGATTTGAGCAGCGGCAGTTTGTCTGCGGAACGCATACTGCCAGATACGTCCAATAGGAACACCAAATTCGACGCCGGCATCTCACCTTTTGCTTCATAGCCTTTGAGCCCGATGTGCAAGAGATGGGTTTTCCTGTTCCAAGGCGTAGGTGCAATTTCATAGCTTACAGAGAACGGTGTTTCGCGGTCATCAGGAACCGGGTAATCGTAGTCAAAGTAGTTGACGAGTTCCTCGATACGCACTGCGTCTCTTACTGGCAGCCGCCCCTCATTCAAATAACGACGCACATTGGCGTAGGCACCTCCATCCACATCAATACCGAATGTGGATATCGGGTCAGATGCCACCGCCTTCAACACATTGTCTTTAATCAAGCCGTACTTGTCACGATTGGGTTCTGCATAGGTTTGTGGAATTCTGGTGTAGTTATCATGTCTTTTATGTAACATTCCCTGACTATGCATACTCGGTGCTTCGGCTCTATCATAGGTTTCGGCGACTACGCTCTTGTTTGTCCGAAATCTTTCACGATTGCTGATATTTTCGGGTGCCACAACGGGCTGCCGCAAGATCTCTGGCCTGGCTTGTTCAGACTCAATCAAAAGAGGATGCGCTTTTTCAGGGCTCTTGGCTTCCTGTACAGATTCCTGGATATTGCTACACGCCACCAGCAGCAGCGAGACAAGCATAGAGAAAAAAAGTGGAAATTGTAATTTGTTCATGTTTAACCCCTTCGTTTGTTAGTTGTTTCTCTGTTCTTTTTGTTAAACGCAGGGAATAGAAATTTGGGGTTAATTTTTTTTGTTTTTTTTGTGGGAGAAATCTACATTTGGCCGGAACACTTAGCCTTAGAACTGGATCAAGTCCAATTTTCCAGGATACTGTTTTTCCTCTAAAACGCTGAATATTTACTTCAATCGATAAATCCAGGAGACGATACTATATATGGAGTATTAACCAGTGAGAGTCTTAGATCATGTCCACAAATCATGCGAATAATATGGACCCCGCAAACGCCGGTAGCAATAAAGAGCTTCACGAAGCATGCAACACTATTCTTCCAACTTGCACGAACAATATCAGCACAGTTCGTGAACAAGGTGAAACGGCTACCGCAGCTCTGGCACAGAAGATTTCTCATCTATCACGTATAATTCAGACCATTACCAAGAACAATTCAAATTTCTCGCAGACTCACAGCAATAAAACAGAAGAACTAAGAAAGCAGTTGAGTAAGGACATCAGATCTGCAGCGAGTGAAGCCGACAAATTGCGCACACAGCTGGTGAGCATCGCCGAAGAAATCAATTCACAACAAGAAAAGCTGGGGGCACTTTGTGAGAAAGTGTCACAACAGGGCATAGAAAACGAAATACGGTCTATACATCAGGCTCTGGAGCAATCCAGTAGCCGGCTTTCATCCCTGGTCCAGGCGGCAGACAACGATTCGGCAGTGATCGAACAACAATTTCATTCGCTAGTCGGAGAATTTCGCGAAGAATTGAAGCAGGAACAGGAAAAAAACTATGTGGACTATTTGCCCGAAATGCAGGAGGTGCTCAATACAGCGCTAGAGGAACTGCAGTTTCAGGACAGAAGCAACCAGATACTCAATGCAGTCCAGATCACCCTAACAAAATTTATTGATCATATGAATAGTCAGCAGAACGGTGATGGGAACGGCTTACGAGTCGATATAGAACATTTGCTAGATCTTATGCGCAGCCACTACGTGACCCATGAACAATACGAAAACGATCAGAATTTGGATGAATCAGAAAAGAACAAAGGCAACAAGGGTGGAGACGTCTATTTCTTTTAGGTCAAAATAGGCACTGTAACCGCAACATTTCCCTCATAACCTAGTTAACATACGAGTCAATAAGAGACTGACGAGTTAGATTCGTTAGTCTCTTACTTGCGTAGGACAGACTCCTACAAGCCCACAAATTTCCTCCTTTTTTTGTAACTTCAATATTGAATTACGAGCTTGCTGGACGATAATTTCGCTAATCCCTTTGTTGTTATGGTGTAGATAATGCCTCATCAAACTGGAATAGCTTTAGAACCTGCAGGACACAACATGCCTAACTCAAATCTGGGAGAAGCTTGCCTGGCAGTACTTTCCCCTTGCACAGCGAATATTATTTCAGTTAGAGAAGGAAGTGAAAATTCAGCCACAAAACTCGTTGAGAGTATTTCAGCACTCACTCGCTTACTGGGACATCAAAATAAAGCCAAGGATAGCAATGCCGATCTGAATGAAAAAAGTATCGATACTATAGAAAGTAAGCTAGTTTGCTCTATGGATGAAACCAGCCTCCTACGTGGACTACTGAACAATATATTAAAAGATGTAGAAGATTTTACTGTCAGACTACAAGACATGCACGCCAAGCTGTATCCAATACTAATCGAATTAGATCGTCCAGAAGCATTGCAAATGGCCGGAGATATCTTTTCAGTCTATATCGACCTTCGACAAAGCGTTGTTGCAGGAACCAAGTTAGTTGACTCAGCCATAAGCGAGACTTGTAATATCAATCAACAAAAAAAAGACAATGTCGATCTTACTCTATCCGAAAAAGTGGAACATCGCTCTGCCAACCGCAATCAAAATCATTCTGAAATTCAAAAAATACTTTACGATATGATGATTGAACTACAGTATCATGATCGTAGCAGCCAAATTTTAGAAGCGGTTCAGGCCACACTTACAAAATTCATATTAGATCTAACTCAAATTATGGAGGAAGATCCCAGCTGTTCTACTATTAATCTAAACATTGAAAAACTGCTTGCTTTTATGCGTAGCCGTTATGTTACCAATGAACAGTATCAAAATGACACGAACCATCGACCCGGCTCTGAATCCGGCGCCGAGTCCGGTGAAATCATTTTTTTCTAGATTTTTGTCTATATGACGTGTCTGCCCGAAAAGGCATGTGACAAAGTACTGCTATCCAGGTATTCCAATTCCCCCCCAATGGGGACGCCGTGCGCAATGCGCGTCACCTTGATGTTTCTTCCCGATGCCAGATTGGCAATAAAGTGGGCCGTGGTTTCGCCTTCCACTGTGGAACTCGTAGCCAGTATCACTTCTTCAATCTCACCTTGATCCAGTCGGTCTGCAAGTTGATCCAGGCCCAAGGCGTCTGGGCCAATTCCATCCAGGGGAGATAAACGCCCCATCAACACAAAATAGAGCCCACTAAAGGCGGTGGACTGCTCTACCGCTACTTGATCAGCCGGGCCTTCCACCACACATAAAATTTTGCGGTCTCTCTTTTCATTGGCGCAAGTTGCACACAACTCTGTTTCACTAAAGGTACGACATCGCTTGCAATGTCCAATTTCCTCTACCGCGCGAGAGATGGTGTTTGCCAGTCTTTTTGCCCCTTCACGGTTTCGCTCCAATAAGTGAAACGCCATGCGTTGGGCAGACTTGGGCCCCACTCCGGGAAGGCAGCGCAGTGAGTCAATTAGCTGAGTGAGTAAGGGACTAGACATTCGTTAGAACGGCATTTTGAAACCACCGGGAAATCCACCTGGAATATCCAAGCCGCCCGTTACCGACGCCATCTTTTCCTTGGTAGTCTGTTCCAGTTTTCTATTTGCATCGTTAACCGCTGCAGCGATCAAGTCCTCCAACATTTCTTTATCGTCTTCCATCAATGAGGAATCGATATTGACGCGCTTCACATCATGACGACCGGTGATAGTGACTTCTACCATTCCGCCACCGGCTTGCCCGACTACTTCCAGATTGGCCAATTCTTCCTGCGCCTTCTGCAAATTGGCTTGCATCTGCTGCGCTTGTTTCATTAAATTACCAAGTCCACCTTTCATCATATCACCTCCTCACTAGGATTCGTTTTCTTCCAATGCCACAACCGAAGCGGGTTCGAGTACGGCACCAAATGTTTGTTTTAATGCAACCACGTTGGGATCGTTTTCAATCGCCTGACGTGCATTATTCAAGCGATCAGAATTTCGTTGAATCTCGCGCTGCGCTGGCGTGTCACTGACCTCTGCTTTATCTACTTGAATATCTAGTTGTATAACCCGTTCCAAATATTGAGACAGCATGGTTTGTAATTGCTGAACTCGCGCCGCATTCATTAAGGACTGGTTGTTGGAGGAGACTGCCAAACGGATCTTACCGTTTTCCTCCCCCCTGAAAACCGAGTTCTGCGCAAGCTGTCGCACAATTCCAGTTAACGGCAGACACTTTACAACTTGTTCCCAATTGGCAGAAGATAATACAGTCACTGCCTTGGGTGGCTCCGCTTCTACAGGTTTTTCTTGCGGCATAGCGCTTTTTTGATTTGATACCACAGCCCTTTCGATAGGGGCTTCCGGCAAATTTTCCGAAACTTGTACTGGGCTAAAGGCCAATAACCGTATCAATACCATCTCAAAGGCAGAACGCTGTTCCATGGCAATATTCAAATCTGCATTGCCTTGTAAACAGATTTGGTAAAACAATTGTATGTCTTCAGCGGGAATCGTGTTGGCGATTTGCTGTAAGACCTGATCCTCTTCCGTAACTCGTCGCGTAGGAACGATCTGCGCCACCGCCACGCGCTGCCAGAACTGTACGAGTTCAGACAAAACCTCTCGGTAGTCTAGCCCTTGTTGCGCCACGTCCGCAGCACGTTGGAGCAAGTCCGAGCCATTTTTCGCGATCACCGCCTGAGCGAGCTTAAACACCACTTCCCGATCTACGGTTCCAAGCATTTGGTTTACGTGTTCCCGGTCCACATGCCCACCACTATGGGC
>JAOUPJ010000217.1 GCA_029879945.1 Gammaproteobacteria bacterium | reverse complement strand
GCCCAGCCCCGCTCACGCGCAACCTTGGCCAGGATTTCATCCGGGTCCACCACCACCGGATTACTGACCAGCTCTAACAGTGGCAGGTCATTGTGTGAATCACTATAGAACCAACTTCCTTCCAGGCTGGCCTGATGGTCCTGCAACCACTGATGTAGTCTTTTCACTTTACCCTCCTGGAAACAGGGTATACCCAGTACCCTGCCGGTGTAGGAATTATTCACGCACTCTGCTTCGGTGGCGATCAGGGTATCAATTCCCAGACGCTGGGCGATAGGTTCGGTGATAAAGCGATTGGTGGCAGTAATGATCATGAGCTGATCCCCCTGGGACTTGTGACGGGCAATCAGTTGAGCTGCTTTTTCCAGCATGATTGGCTCAATTTTCTGCATGATAAACTCTTTTCGCCACTGATTTAGCATATTTAACGGATTTTTCGCCAAAGGCTCCAGGGCAAATTTCAAATATTCCAGTATATCCAGATTTCCCTGCTGATAGAGTTCGTAGTAACGCTCATTTTCACGGTGGTAGGTTTGGGCATCAACTACCCCCCGCTCGACTAAAAACTCTCCCCAAAGATAGTCGCTATCTCCACCTATCAGGGTGTTATCAAGATCGAAAATCGCCAAACTTGGCAAAACTGTATTTAAACTCATAGTCTATACTTGTTAAACATTGACCACTTCAAATATCTCGCTTATGTGCGGAGCCATGTTGAAGTGCTATGCGGTTGTGTGGAACAATCAGGTTAAGTATTAACAATTTAGAACGGTCTTCCCGTGATCGATACAAACGGATATAGGTTAAACGTCGGAATAGTTCTATGCAACCTCAACGGTGATTTGCTCTGGGCAAAACGGTGTGGCCAGGATGCATGGCAATTCCCCCAAGGGGGGATTCGAGCCCAAGAGACACTGAAAGAAGCGCTCTACCGTGAACTTTGGGAGGAGATTGGCCTGTTGCCGGAGCAAGTCCATATCCTGGCAGAATCCCAGACCTGGATCAGCTACGACCTCCCCAAGCATCTGATCCGTTCCGATTCCAAGCCCGTGTGCATCGGTCAAAAACAACGGTGGTTTCTGCTCTCCTTTTTGGGAGACGACCCACAGATTCGACTCGATAGCTTCGAACAACCGGAATTCGATGACTGGCGCTGGGTAGATTTCTGGCACCCTTTAAACGAAGTGGTGCCCTTTAAGCACCATGTATACAAGACAATCCTAAAAGAGTTTGAGCCCATCGCTCTGGCTCACAATATCAATAGCCAAAAGGCCTAAGGCAACATAGGTATGCAAGCAGGAAACGGTTTGGCAAAGGAAATGATGTGCTCGACAAACTGAGGAGAATAGTTCAGGAAGTCAATGAGGCGGAAAATTTGCCCGCTGCGCTGCGCGTCATTGTTACGAATGTTAAAGCCGTTATGAAAACGGATGTGTGCTCCATCTACCTCATCGATCCCGACAACCAGCAGCGTGTACTCATGGCCACAGAGGGATTGAATCCCGAATCGGTGGGCAAGGCTAGGCTAGGTGAAGGAGAGGGCTTGGTCAGTCTTGTGCTGGAACGGGCAGAACCCATTAACCTGGAAAATGCATCAGAACACCCTCGTTATAAATATTTACCAGAAACAGCAGAAGAGCGATTCCACAGCTTTTTAGGCGTGCCCATTGTTCATCATCGTAAGCCCATGGGGACACTGGTTGTGCAGCAACTAGATAGTCGCACCTTCGATGAAGAAGAAGTCACCCTGTTGATGACTATCGCGGCGCAATTGGCCGGGGCCATTGCCCATGCCGAAGCAAGCGGTGGCATCAGCGGCCTCAAGGGCACACGTCATCGGGACCGGCCCTTTCGCGGACTACCAGGGGCTCCTGGCGTAGGCATCGGTTTGGGCGTTGTGGTCTACCCGACCGCAGATTTGAATGCTGTACCCAATCGTCGCACCGATGATGTAAATGGTGAAGTCCAGGCCTTTCGGGCCGCAGTGGTTGCGACCATTGAGGAATTGGAGGCCCAAAAAAAGCGAATTGAACATCTTCCAGCGGAGAGCAAACTACTCTTTGATGCCTATCTGCTAATGCTCACAGGAGATAGCCTGGTAAAAAAAACCATTGACCGAATTAAAGAAGGCTACTGGGCCTCTACCGCCTTGCGAGATATCGTCCATGCACATGTACAGCAATTTGAGGCCATGGACGATGCCTATCTTGCAGAGCGAGCAAGAGACATTCGCGATCTGGGCACACGCATACTGGTGCATCTCCAGTCCAAGACTCGAGGTCCTCGCCAATATCCCAAAAAGACAGTGCTTGTAGGTGATGCCCTCACTGCGTCCGATCTGGTAGAGGTGCCACCTGAACAGTTGATTGGTGTCATTTCCACGCAAGGCTCCGGCTCATCACACGTTGCGATCCTTGCTCGTGCATTGGGTGTTCCGACTGTTATGGGTGCCGCCGATATGCGAGTGACCCGTTCTGAGGGCTGCACGCTGGTGGTAGATGGTTATCAAGGCGTGGTGTATGTAGACCCTACAAAGGGCGTGATAAGCGAATACAATCGCCTGCTCAAGGAAGAACAGGAATTGTCTGCGGGGCTTGAGACGCTGAAAGACGAACCGGCCATCACGCCTGACGGCGTGCGAATACCCCTATATATCAATTCAGGATTACTCTCCGACGTAAACTCATCGACGAACAGTGGCGCCGAAGGAATCGGGCTGTATCGAACCGAATTTCCCTTTATGATCCGAGATCGTTTTCCCGGCGAAGAAGAGCAAGCCACTCTATATAGACAAGTGCTAAATTCGTTTGATCCCAGACCGGTCACCTTGCGAACACTGGATATAGGCGGAGATAAAACCTTAAGCTATTTCCCGATTACAGAAGAAAATCCCTTTCTTGGCTGGCGAGGAATTCGTATCAGCCTGGATCATCCCGATATTTTTGTCACTCAGTTACGCGCATTACTCCGCGCCAGCGCTGGAAAAGACAATCTCCATATCTTGTTACCCATGATCACCAGTGTCTCAGAGGTAAACGAATCCTTAGAGCTGATTAAGCGTGCGCGTTATGAGTTGATTGATGAGGGATTGGTGGATATCAAGATGCCGCGCATTGGCGCGATGATTGAAGTCCCTTCTTCGGTGTATCAAGCGGCCATTATCGCAAAACGTGTCGATTTTCTCTCAATCGGAACCAACGACCTGGTTCAATACCTCCTGGCAGTAGATAGAAACAATCCCAATGTCGCTGAACTCTATGATTGCTTACACCCAGCAGTGATTTCTGCTGTACAAACCGTGGTGCGCGCCGCCGCACGAGCCAGAGTACCGGTGAGTGTATGCGGCGAGATGGCGGGAGACCCAGCCGCAGTGATCCTCTTATTAGGCATGGGCATGGACAGCCTGAGTATGAGCGTCGTCGCCCTGCCCCGTATCAAGTGGGTGATACGCAGTATCACTTATCAGCGTGCACGCGAACTTCTCGAACAGGCACTTACCATGGAAGACTCACAAAGCATACGTAGCATGCTTAATCGAGAGATCGAGGACCTGGGCATGGGTGGCTTGTTACGCGCTGGAAAATAGGCCTCACTCAAGACGTTGCCGAGTTAGGCAGAGGAAATGGCTTGGCAAAGGTAAATGCAAACTCTGTAGCCCCGTGCGCCCAGAGGTGATCCATTCTTGCCTTCGCATCTCTATCGCTGGGAAAATCGTAATTCCGTATCCACCACAATACAGTCGAATCGCCCTTGATCCTTTGTGTCCACTTCGCACCTTGCTTTAAGACATCAAGATGCTCGCCACTATAGACAAACTTATGCAGCGCTTCCACGGATGTCCAGACCGACATGTTTAATAGAATGTCTTCCTCGTAAACATCATGCTCACTGGTGTAACGCCAGATAAAACCGTCGGCTTTTTCGGCCAAGCTGTTTACATAATCCAATTGATCTACAAATTCTTGCATCGCGGGGTGATCCAGCGGATGCAATACCTTAACAAGGTTCATCTGTGCTAACGCAAATTCCTGATTCATTTACTCCACTCTTCCACATTTACTGCTATTTTTTGTGGGCCTAATGATAGAGGAAACCGTATTTCGAAACAATCTCGGGCTGGAAGGAATCAGCTGCTGCAGCTGTAGTTGAGTGAATTTATCAGAATTAGGCAGAGAGTAATATCACCACTGCATGGGCAGCGATTCCCTCTTCACGACCAGCAAACCCCAGCTTTTCGGTGGTAGTGGCCTTTACATTGACCTTGCGTATATCCAACAGCAGATCATTGGCAATATGTTCTCGCATGGTCTGAATGTGCGGCGCAAGCTTTGGTTGCTGTGCGATGATGGTCGAATCGATATTCGAGATCTGATAACCGGAATCCACGAGCAAGCTCGCGACGTGTTTTAACAAAATTCGACTGTCTATGTTTTTATATTCGGGATCATTATCAGGAAAATGTCGTCCGATATCCCCCAAGGCTGCCGCCCCCAGTAAGGCATCGCAAATGGCATGCAGCAAAACATCGGCATCGGAGTGACCCGCTAGTCCCTTATCGTAAGGAATATTGACGCCACCGAGAATGAGCGGCCTGCCAACCGTAAAACGATGCACATCATATCCGTGACCGATTCTCATCACACATGCCTTTCCTGCTGTTGTAGAAACAATTTTGCCAGGGCCAAATCTTCTGGTCGGGTGATTTTTATGTTGTCTGGCGAGCCTTCCACAAGCAATGGTCTATAACCTGCCATTTCCATCGCCATCGATTCATCGGTTACCATCACGCCTTGCTCGAACGCCTGCTCCAACGCTTTTTTAAGCGGCGCATAACGAAAGACCTGCGGCGTCAAAGCGCGCCACAGGCTTTCCCGTGGTACGGTTTCCAGTACGTGGTTTTCCTTGTCGGCCCTCTTTAGGGTGTCACTCAAGGGACTAGCCAACAGGCCACCCGCAGGATGCTCTTTTATCTGATTCATCAAGGAACGCAAATCATCCAAGCGAATACAAGGGCGTGCAGCGTCATGCACCAACACCCAATCTTCAGGATAGGCCTTGCCTTCCAGGTACTTTAATCCGTTGAGCACCGAATGACAGCGTTCGCTACCACCCACTGCGGTCTGGACACGGTCGGAATTGAGACGCGCTTGTGTCTCGGGCCAATAGACATCCTCAGGGCTTATGGCGACAACGATTTGTTCGATCACTCCATAACTGAGCAAGCGAAACAGGGTGTGTTCAATGATCGGCAGTTTTCCTAACTGCAAATACTGCTTTGGACGATCTGCCTCCATCCGACGACCTACTCCGGCCGCGGGTACAACCGCCCATACGCGCCTCATTCTTCGATAACCTGATAGAAAATTTCGTCTTTGCGGATCATTCCCAATTCATAACGGGCATGCTCCTCAACGGCGGCCAAGCCCTGTTTCAAATCAAGCACTTCTGCCTGAAGCTCGGTATTGCGTTTCTCCAAGAGCTTGTTGTCTGCGCGCTGGACTTCAACGGCCTTCTGTAACTTCCAGGCGTCGGGGAAACCACCTTGGCCAAACCAAAGTGTATATTGCATGAAGAGCAGCAAAGTTGAAAGTAGAATAATTCCCGTGCGCATAAAAAAGATTATAGCGATATTACTGATAAATTTCAGCAATTATCCTACCAGGCGATCGTTTAGCCATAGAAGAGGTGGCTCTATCGATCTTCAACGTAAGGATGCGAATAGGAGAACCCTCAGTCGGGCACTCGATCAGAGCGATACTCAAAAGCGAAATGACAAATTATGCTGCGTCACGCTTAGTATCACCTTCCTTCCTATCAACCAAATATCTGTCTAGCACTTCGGCGAGGGCGTCTGGCCTAAGGGGCTTGGGGATATAGTCGTTCATTCCCGCATCCAGACACTTCTCTCTGTCACCCATCATAACATTTGCTGTCATCGCGACAATTGAGATGGAAGACTTTTCACCATCAAACTTTCTTATAATTTTTGTCGCTTCGTATCCGTCCAATATAGGCATCTGACAATCCATAAAAATTAATTCATAACTCTCGTTATCAACAGCTTCCACTGCTTCCTTCCCATTTTCAACAACATCGGCTGTGTAACCCAATTTTTTCAACATACCTAAGGCTACTTTTTGGTTTAAAAAATTGGGTTACA
>JAOUPJ010000216.1 GCA_029879945.1 Gammaproteobacteria bacterium | reverse complement strand
CTGATATTGATTTAGACGCCATTTTAAAACAAGTGATAGAAAGCGGAATTGCCCCGCAGCGGGTGTTTGACTACTCTGTGGGTAATAAATCCTATCAAGTTTGGTTGACATAAAAATCATATTACTGAGAAAAATTGACCGTTTGATGTAATGAGTGGGGCCATTAAATATCAGCGGTTATAATGTTGCTAGTGATGAAATTGCGCATATCTGATGGTCTGAGGGTTTTCAGACATCTAGGTTAGTTAGAGGCGGGGAGTAAATTGAATAAAATGCCGTCAAAAGTAGTAAATTAACTCGCCCTGTATATTATCATCATTGGCAATACTGTAGAGAATTAAATCATTCTTACTAATATCGTGGTAGATATTTGCCTTTAGAATAACTTTGTATTCCTCTGATATGCGTCTGCTCGCTTCTAAACTGAAAACATTTCCCTCTCCGCTCAAGTCGTGAAATACTCCCGCTAACATTTCAGAACTTTGCGTGTCATTCAAGGCGACACGTACACCGAGGAAAAGATCGTCTTCAAAAGGAGTTATAAATGAGGCTTTCGAAAAACCATTGTAAACATACTCTGAGACGATGCCTACGTCTACGTTTGTGCCAAACAGTGAATAGAAGGAATATTCAAATCCGGTGGTGTAGGCCTGATACGTTTCATCCAGTAACCCGGATCTTTCGATGTATTCCAGTTTAAGTAGAACGGTTTCAAAGGTAACTTGAAAATCTAGTCCATATTGTGTAATTAAAAAATAGTGTGGAACCAACTTCCCTGTGATTGTATCGGGGATAAGAATGGGCTCACGGCCTGTTCCCGTGAAATAGGAAAGACCAAGATCTACGATATTTAGGCTGTGAGCCCAGCGAAATGCATAGTCTATGTGACTCTCTTTTTCTGTGCTTTGATAGATGGGCTGGGCGGTTTCTATGTCAAAACCCAATCCGAGTCGACTGGTCGAACTGGGGTAGGTGGGTTGTCGAAAATAGGGAAGGGTATAGAACTGAAAATTACCCCATTCGTTGAATAAATCAAATTTGAGCATAGGTTGCCCCAGTTTGCGGTCTCCATTGAGATCATCTGCCAGGTCTCTGGTGTTGATGATGTCGACATGATTGACCGTTTCCGCAACTCCCCAAAAAATCTTTTTTACACCCGCTAGCACGCTCCACGTGTCTCTATGGTAGGCCAGGAAAAGCTCTCGTAGGTCGCCGTGGCTACGGTTTTCGTCATTCTCATCATAGCGATAGTAGGGCTCAGCGAGAAACTGGAGCTTGTCTTCCAGAAAACGTTTTTCCCATTTTGGTTGCAAATAGAAGGAGGCATTACTATTGGTTTGCTCTGGATTGCCAGATTCATGTAGATAGGATCGAATTTCTGCGCCCACGGACCCAGAAAATTCACTGCCTGCAGCGCTGAAGGAAATGAGAGCAATTGCCGACAAAAATAGGTTTTTCATATCACTTATCTTGCTGTTTTTAGTTTTGCAGTGCTGAATTCAGAGTCTTTAAGTCCTGTGTTAAGGCGAATATTGTTCCAAGTTAATAGAGTCCGCTTTCCCGTTTGGTGGTTGACCACATCCATAGTGGTGGGCCGCCAAATCTTGTCGAGGTATTTTTTGTATCCATCGAAAGTGAGGGTTTTGAGGATCTCATTTTTACGATCATAAAAGTCAATCCGCAAGGGATGATATAATTCCTTGTCGACCCAGGCAAGTTGTCTGGTATACCCGGAGTTGGAGTAGAGTGGTGTATACTCTACAACATAACAGGGTCTGCCCTTTATGGATTCTTCTTTAATATATTTGTAACTGAATTTTTCAATTTCGAAAGAAGATAAATCCTCATAGGCAAACTCGCTACCCAGAAATGGCCCCGATTTATTGGACGAAGAAATCCGTTTCGTGCGCTTTAGCGCAGGCAGATATAACCATTGTTCATCAGGAACGACAGCATGCGAGTAGGTGAGCATGGCCGTCCCTTTTAGATCTTTGGGGGTATGAAATACGATCAGACTTTTATCGCCATCGTCTTTTACTTCCATTGTTTTAATAGAGTTACTACGATTGGACTGCTCACCATGACGGTTAAAAAGGATCATTTCCAGATCAGCCTGCAAGTCAATCCAGCCTTGGTCGCGGACCACCTGTTTCTTGGCTATTTCGAGTCCCCTCTCTTCGGCTGTTTGCGCAAACAATAGTTGGGAAGAGAAAATCGTTATCGCTAAACTAAACAGGATTAGGGGCTTTTTCATTTCTTTTTCCTTCAATAAGCATTAACAGAGGTGGCAAGAGTAAAAAATCGGCTACAAGAGCGATGAAAATAACAATTGATGACAAGGCACCCAAGCTGGAATTTAATTCAAAACTGGACATGGCCAGAATGAGAAATCCGGAAATCAAAATTGCGGAAGTGGTCATTAGGGCTTTGCCGACGGTTTTAAAGGCATAGACAACGGCTTCCCCGCTATCCATGTTTAACTCGCGTCTTGCTCTTAGATATTTGCTGAGAAAGTGTACTGTATCGTCTACTACGATACCCAGTGTAACCGAAGCAACCACAGAAACGGCAAGACCAATTTCTCCGACAAACAGGGCCCATACACCAAAGCCCATCAACGCTGGAATCAAATTTGGGACTAGGCTTATTAGGCCTATCTTAACCGAACGCAAGGATATCAACAAAATGGCTGAGATCAATATGAGCGCCACGGCCGTGCCAGTTAACATGGCGACAATATTTCGATAAGAAATATGACCAAACATAAGCGTGGGACCGGAGATAATATAGCTGTTTAATGATTTGAGATTATTATCAATAAACTCTCTGGTTTCGCGTTCCAGATTCAGAACTTGTTTGGTTGATAGTGTATCCAACGTTACTAAAAGACGGGTGGACGATTTTTTTATGTCGAGTTGATTGTTTAAATCTAAGCCATAAGGCAAAGACATTTCATAGAGCAAAATATATTGGGCAGCCAGATCTCGTTCAGTGGGTAGTTTGTACCAGTCTTGATTGTCTCCATGCATGTTTCGATTCAATCGTTTAACTGTTTCGGTAAAGCTGTTGACGTGCGTAGCTTCCGGACGTTGTTTAAACCATTGGGCTAGGCGTTCCACATCGGTAAGAAAATTGGGGTCACTGATACCGTCTGATGCACCTGAGTCCAATGAAATATCGAAAATATAGCTGCCGGTCAGGTTTTGGGATGCGTAGTCCGTATCTTGTCTGAATTCCACTGATTGATCAAAGTAATGGACGAATATATCATTCAATTCATTTTTGCTCGCCATAAACGAAAGCACAGGCGCAAGAATAAGTGAGGAAATCAACAATGGCTTTTTGTTCTTTACGACAAAACCACCAAATTTTTCCATAAAGGTTTGGGAATTGCTACTTTGACGCGGCTTTATCTTAATCAGACTCAAGACTGCGGGCACAAAGAGGGTCGCCAGGAAAAAGGAACTCATGACCCCGATTGCCACCACATTCCCCAAATCCTTAAAAGGCGGCACTTCTGAGAAATTCATGGTTAAGAAACCAATCGCCGTCGTCAAGCTGGTGAGAAAAACGGGTTGCAGATTGACGCGAACGCTTTCGTAAATAGCGGAAAATTTTTCCTTACCGCTTGCCAGTGCCTGGTTCAGCGATACCAGAATATGAACTGTGTTGGCGATAGCGATAGTTAATATAATCACCGGTGAAGAGGCTACGGGTGGAGATATGGTAACGCCGATATAGCCCCCCAAACCCAAGGAAATGACGACACTAAAGGCAATGACAATCAGGGTAAGTAACACACCGGAAAATCCGCGAACCAATAACCACAACACCGCAAACATCAGTAGGTAACTAAGCGGGATAAGGGACTGCATATCTTTCATGGAGGATTCGTTGAAGGCGTTATTCATCATGACACCTCCAACCAGTTTGATACTCAAATCCGGGTATTTGGCAAGAATGGTATCTTTAATTTCCCTGGCTTTGGCGACAGCTGAGGGCACTTCAAAATGCAGCTCTTTACCGGGTAGTTGAAATGTAACATTTACACCCGCAATACGTTTGTCTGAGGAAACCATGCGATTTACCAGGAGCGGTTCATTAAGGGATATGTCCTGAATTTTATTAATACGTTCTTGATCAAGATCGCTGGTATTATCGATCAGGGCCTCTACAATGAGATCATCTTCTTCAGAATGGCTGTGCTGGAAGTTTGCAATGGAATCGACTCGTATGGAGTAGGGAATTTTCCACGAAAGATCAGTAAGCTCTTTAATCGCGCTGAGAGTTTGTGGATTAAATATATTGTCACCCTTTGGTGTAACCACAAAAAGTATATTGTCATTTTTTGTGTAGGTTCGCTCAATGCGATCAAATTCTTGCAGCTGTGGATTTTCTGCGCTAAAAAAGACTCGGTAATCTGAATTGACAGTTAGAAATCTTGCGCCGCTGGCTGAGGCCACAACAACGCCTAATGTTAACAGTATCACTAGCCAGCGATACTTAACGACCAGGGGTCCCCACGTTCTTTCGAGTTGATTCACGGGCGAGTCTCCACAATTGTTTATTTTTTTGCTAATCCGTTGATGAGTAATTCCACAAGAGAGCGAGCTAGCCTGCGAAATTCATCTTTGGGATAGACATGTAGAAAATTAGGAATATCAAAAAGGACAAGTGAGCTATATATAGTTTTAGCAGTTTGCACAATGTCCCTCACTTCGAACTCCTGGGTGCTGTTACCACGCGTGAGTATTTTTCCGATGATATGGGCTTGAGATTCCACATGAAAGACGATCATTTCTTGTCTTTCCCGGCTAACAAACTCAATCAGCTCTCCCAGTTTGGGTTGTTCTTGAGACATCTCAATATTAAGTTCCAGTAGTGTCAGGACATACTGCGTAAGTTGTTCCCTGGCACTTAGAGAACCATTGTCGGCTATTTCATTGAGTTTCTCACAGGATTCAGAAATACAGGCTAGGGCGCAGGCCGCAGCGATGTCTTTTTTATTTTCAAAATAGCGATAGAGGTTACCCGCTGTCATCTTCACATCTTCAGCGATCTCATTCATGGTGGTTTTACCAACACCATAGATAAGAAAACGATTACGGGCTGCCTCTACAATATTGTTTCGAAGCGCTGAGGTTTCTTGTTCAGTGTGTACGTTTACCATGGTTAGAACTATAGACTTTCAAAAATGAATAATCAACAAAAAATTTATTATATATTATTAATAATATGTATCTTATTGATTATATAGAGTATTAAAATATTTGTTAGATTCATTTTGGGGTTTATTTCTACTTTTCTTTGCCGCTAAAGGCAGATAAGAGGTGACTGCCCAAGTCCCCGCTTTGGACTGATTTCAAGGAGTTTGCAGTATGGTCAATCCTGGCGACACACCGGCATGGCGGAAGTTAAATCAATTAGCAGCACAATTAAAATCAATCCATATGCGAGATCTGTTTGCTATGGACCCGAATCGCTTTGTTAAATTTTCTCTGGAGGCAGAGGAAATCTATTTTGACTATTCAAAAAATCTAATCAACGCCCAGGTTATAGTAGAGTTGATTCAGCTCGCCGAGCAATGTGGATTGAGAGACTGGATTGAGAAAATGTTTAGAGGCGAGAAGATCAATTCCACTGAGCAAAGGTCTGTGTTGCATGTCGCCTTGAGAGGTTCGGTAGATGAAACTCTTCAGGTGGACGGGCGCTATGTGTTGAAAGATGTGAACAGGATATTGTCACAAATGGAAACGTTTTCCAATGCTATACGCAGTGGATCCCTCACCGGTTTTACAGGAAAGCGATTCACCGATGTTGTCAATATTGGAATAGGGGGATCTGACCTGGGGCCCAAGATGGTTGTGGATGCCTTATGGCCTTATGTGGACAAGACCCTGAAGTTTCATTTTGTCTCAAACATAGATGGCACCCACCTCACGCAGACGTTGGAAGCCTGTGATGCACAGACCACACTCTTTATTATAGCGTCGAAGACCTTTACCACCCAAGAAACCATGACCAATGCCTATAGTGCGAGAAAGTGGCTGCTTGGCAAGTTAGGAGCCGAAAAGGCGATTCGCAATCATTTTGTCGCCCTTTCCACCAATCGAGAGGCGGTTATTGAGTTCGGAATCAATGAGCAGAATATGTTTGAGTTT
>JAOUPJ010000215.1 GCA_029879945.1 Gammaproteobacteria bacterium | reverse complement strand
GTAGGTTGTGGGTTGCGCCCTCCACATAGTGGAATGGAGAATATGGGGATTTTGGTAGCTATAGAGTGACTCGTAGCCTATTTTTGTAATTAAATGACCGAATTCGATTTTACTATTTTTGTCGAGAAAATAGTTAAACCAACCGTATTGAACGCCCGTATTATTGACGCCCCCCCCTTGGGTTGGATTAAAAAATAGCGTATTTACCGCAGAGTTCCCTGTTCCGACTCCAAGTTGAGCTCCAAGTTCATTGGGGCGATCTCGTCCAGTTTTCATGTCAACGATGAAGTCATTTAGATAGGAATTGATCTGCCTGGCTTCGCCAGCATTAGGAACTTGCGTTTTTCCACCGGGAACACCTGGGTCGATTACAGTAAGCGCGGGGCTTTGGATGAAGGAGCTGCCACCCGCTAGTCCCCCGCTGATTTCTACATCTCGGTCTATATTGATACCCGCAGAATGAGTTGAAGCAGAGAAAATGAGTGCCCCAATGAGCCCTATATTTGTTTTGTATTTCATAGATACTCCCAGTTTTACTAAAGTAGATTAAATCGCTTAAATATTTAGAAAATGTTGATGAATTGACGTGTGTGATGAAATAGGAATGTACAGCCCTCAATCCCTTGGCGTATAGCCAAAATCCATTTATTAGGTGAAATTTATCAGCAGGGAAAGGGAATTACAAATATAAAAAAGAAAAGTCAGTAATGCGATTGTTAATCGTCGTTTTATGCCAACGGTTTAATATGAAAGGCCTTTTGGAGGGATAAGATTAGGAAAGTTTGAAGCGCTTAACGGCGTCTTCCAGATTGTGAGCGAGATCAGATAATTTGTTGCTTGCGCCCAACAGTTGATTGGCGCCATCTGCTGTTTTTTCTGAAACTCTATTTATATTTGTAACGCTCTTATCGATGTCGCTGGCCACGGCAGTCTGTTCTTCGGCTGCGCTGGCGATTTGTGTGTTCATGGTGGAGATGTTTGCCACGGCCTCAGTGATCGTCTCTAACGAGTCACCTGCTTTCGCTGCATGCTCTACGGTTGCAGTGGCTCGCTCTTTACTTTCTTGCATTGCTTGCACGGCCTGCTGAGCGCCTTGTTGCAACTTCTCAATCATTTCATGAATTTCTTGTGTAGACTGGGATGTTCTGCTGGCCAATACACGCACTTCATCAGCAACCACAGCAAATCCACGGCCCTGTTCGCCGGCTCTGGCGGCTTCGATGGCTGCGTTTAGTGCGAGTAAATTTGTTTGTTCCGCTATTCCCTGAATAACGTCCATGACCGATCCGATATTATCACTTTCGGATTCCAGTCGGTGTATTACCCCTGTGGCTTTTTCGATCTCATTGGCTAATCGGTCTATTTGTCGGATGGCATCACTTACTATTCCTTTGCCGGATTGTGTTTCATCATCAGCGGCCCGCGCTGCGGAGGCAGCGGCCTCCGCATGTCTGGAAACTTCTTGTACCGTGGCAGACATTTGATTAATGGCTGTTGCCACTTGGCTGGTCTCGATTTGTTGCTGCTGCATTCCAGCGTTGGTATCTGAAATGATGCCCTGCATATGTGCGGCGGCTTCGGTGAGGGCTCGTGCATTACTTAACATGAGAGAAACCTCTTCTCTCAAGTTCTCCGAAAGTTTGGTTTGATACTGCGATAGTTCTTGCAATTCTAATAGGCCTTTGGATTCGATTTGCTGTGTCAAATCGCCATTAGACATGGACTCCATATTTTGAACCAATCCCCGAATTGGTTTAAATAGGTATTTTGAAAACAGAGAAAACGCAACGAAGATACCGAGTGCATTTACAATGATAAAAGCTATCGCACTGAAGGCTTGTGTACGCAAATAGATGCCGTTGAAGAGCGTGATATCTTCTACAGTCTCCACTTTGATTGCGGGTTTGCCATCCGTGGTCGTAAATACATAATCCACAATGAGATCATTGCTGTGTAATTTTTCGGGCCAGCTACCTGTTTTGAACTGGACTTCATCGGCTATATTGGCGATACGAATAGGTGTGTCGAGTATGTTATTTAAGCCCTGCATGGAAAACGCAGGATCAAAGATCAGCTCCATGTAACTGCTTACCCTTAGCGCGCCCACCGGAATCAAAACGGAAGACATTGCCTCTCCGCTTGGCGACAGCCATGTGCTGTGCGAGACTTTTAAACGATCGCTGCCGCTTCTGGATTTGACTTGCTCCAGCAACTGCTTTGGGAGTGAGCGTGGTAAGCCTGATATACCCTCGCTGCTTTCAAACATGAATTCCAGATTGGGGTTGTATACCCGAATCTTGTGCAATTTTATGATTCCCATGGATATGGCATGTTGGGCGAACTGGTCATTGAGATGACCAACTGCCAGTTCCATATTTTCAGATGTATCGATATTGCTTATTGCGTTGCGAAAATCTTGAGATTTTTGCGCTGAGGAGCCCATTTCCACGATCTGCGCGGTCGCCCTTTTTAATACCTCGCTTCCAGCGACCTTGATGACGCTGGAAAGCACACGCTTTTCTTCTTCCAGCGCGGGAGACATGAATAATTGGCCGGCAATGAAGGACAATAGGGTGGCGACCAGGCCTATAGCCATAAGAATCCAAACGGTAAGTGCCTTGATAGACAGCCGATCCATGCTAGTTTTTATCCTTCTTTTTTACTCTGTCGATATCTTAAACTTGGTCTTGTTAGATATCGGCACTTGGCCTAAGTAATTTAAGACTTTAGGTAAAATTACCAAAGAAAAAAGAGGGCATTGCCCTCTTCTTTCAAGGAAATGTATTATTTATCGTATTATCAAGGTTTTACTAGAGGTAAGCCCTTGCTTTCCCATTCCTCGACGCCACCTCTGAACCAATAGACACTTTTATAGCCTTGGGAAATGGCCACCTTAGCCGCCTTCATGCTTCTTCCGCAACGAATCCCGTTACAGTAGAAAACCACTGGCGTGTTTTTCGCGCCCAGGTGTTTGTTGAGGGAGGCTTCGTTTGTGTCGGTATCTGGCAGGCTAACTGCCCCTTCGATAAATCCCTTTTTGAAGTCGCTCTTTTTTCTAGAATCCACAATCACCAGATTGGGCTTGCTCATCGCTAACTCAATGAGTTGTTCTGCCTCAACCTTTGTGGTTCCCTCAACAAATTCGGGAACGATTTTTTTTCCGGCAAATGAGGGAGTTGAGATGATTAATGAGGCTAAAAGTATAGTCACTGCGCGTTTTGTAAACATGAGGCACCTCTGCGGAAGCAACCAGTAGATTTAAGCTGGTTTGTTGTAGTTTATTTGTAAATTACCTTACTCTTCATATGTGATAGTTTTCGGCTAATTGGCGCTCAGTTTTAGAGGTTTTTATAGAAAATGTTTTAAAAAAGATCGAGTTTAAATATTCCAGAAATCTTCTAGGAATTTTTTAGATTTGGTCTTAATCTGAAACCCGCTGGTACGAGTTAGATAGGCGGTAAAGCTGATTCCGTTTTCACGATGCTCAATCTTGACGGGCAGGAAGAACAGGTCTTCGGCGCACCAAAGTGTCGTGCGATTGCCTTTGTTGTCTTCGTGGCTAATCACAACGGTCTTCAAATCCCCATAGATGGAATCCACCGTTTCGTCTCGGAGATGTTTTATGTGATAGGTCTTTAGTCTGCGATTTTCGGCTATATGGTAGTCAAAATTACGTTTGCCATGGGCCAGGTCTATCATGAGTGCCAATTGATAGGAGCTTTGATCCTGACTGCCAGGCGGAAAATCATAAGACAATTTATCCTTATCCACTTGGATATAGACGTGCTTTTTATTCCAGTCGTATTTTTGATTGACCTCGTAGTTTTCACGTCCTGTACGGCGATAGTGATAAATAAGAGGCCTGGGCCGACCTTCTGCATACTCTAACATTGTTGTCTGGGTGATATGATCTCCCAATAAAGCGCCCACTAAGCCAGTCGTTTTAGAAACAGAGGTATACTCGACTTTGTTCTTGGAAAAGACTTTCAAGTGGCGACTGGCCTCGCCTACCTTGAGAAAGCCTTTTTTTACATCATATTCAGCGGAAAAGGCGGGTGGAAAGTGCTCCGCGTTTGTGACTGCTGGTGGCAGCAATGTGAAAGCTAGAAGGAGTGAGTAGAGTCGCTTCATGCTATTCAATAGACTGCGCCAGAAATTTTAAGTCTGCTTTGGATATTTTTTAGAAACTCCCATCTTCTGATCATCAGGCTTCCCGCCGTGCTACCAATCATCGCACCAAAGAGAATGCCAGCGATAACCTGGCTGGGAAAATGGGCCGCAAGATATATTCGTGACACGCCCACACTGAAAGCGATTGTGAAGAGAAATACAATCCAGGCCTTTTTTGGTATGAGTAAGGACAGAAAAGTAAATGCGGCAAAGAAGTTCAAGGCGTGATTCGAAGGCATCCCGGTAGAGCTTTCCTCGCAGGCACCAAAAGACGCACCGCCCAGCCCTCTTAGTTGATTCGCAAGTTCCAGGCAAGGTCTAGCCTGATCGAACAGGTGCTTAAGCAAATTTCCAAAACCATCACTGAAAACGATAAATAGGATGAAAATGGCAGAAAACTTCCACCCATCGTGGCCGAATCGAAGCCCAAAGTACAGACAGACGATGGCGATCAAGGGAAAGGAGAAACTCAATTTGGCAGAAAGCCATGAAAACAGGGTATCCAGCCAGGGATGTCCCCAGCTCTGATTGATCCAGATTAGCAGTTCTGTGTCTAAGGTGGAAAAGTCCATGCCGATTTACGTTTTTCTATTCAAAGTGGGTCTTGTCTCCATGTATACCGAGGCCGTTCTTGTATACAGACCAGTCGAAAAAAGGGCCTGGGTCCGTTTTGCGGCCTGGTGCAATATCGCAATGCCCTGCGATATTCTCCAGTGTCACCTTTGGGTAGATGGATTGTATCAGGCCCGTCACCTTTATAAGCGATTCATATTGTTCAGACTCGTAAGGCGTCTCATCGGTTCCTTCCAGTTCAATCCCGATCGAAAAGTCATTGCACTGTTCTCGTCCTTTAAATGAGGATACTCCCGCGTGCCAGGCGCGTTTGTTCAAGGGTACAAATTGTACGATTTCTCCGCCTCTGCGGATCAGTAAATGGGATGATACTCGTAGGTGTTCTATCTCTTTAAAAAAGGGATGTTCGCTGGGGTTGAGACAGTTGGTGAATAAATGCTCAATGTAGGGGCCTCCAAAGCGATTAGGGGGGAGACTGATTCCGTGGATCACCAAGAGATAAATGTCTTCTGGATCAGAGCGTTCATCGTGATTGGGTGAAGGAATATAGGTGATCCCTTTGATGATTTTAGTATTTATATCAATTTCCATAATGCATACATTTGGATAATTATTAAACGTTGATTTTCTTATGAATAAGTCGGCAGATGCAGAATCTTTCTATAATCCTTACTGCTAAACCCTTGTAAGTCAAGACCTTATTTTGGGATGCCTGTCACAGAAAAGTCTTGGTTAAGTTCTCAACTTCCCCCGCCGAAAACCGAAAACTATGTTGTGCAGGAGTTATGACCAGGAAGGTCCACATTAGTAATTGGAGGAGAGATCCATGAAGTTTCGCGTATCGATAAGAAAACCTCTGATTGCGCTAGCAATGCTTACTTTGGTCGGCAGCGTGAACGCAGACGAGTTCGTAAACGGATTCCTGGCAGCACAAGAACATGATTATGTTAAGGCTGCAAAAAAATGGGAACCCCTAGCAAAAGAAGGTCATGCCCAAGCCCAGTTTTTTATGGGAATGCTCTATCATAGTGGAGCGCATGGCGTGATTAACGAAAAAGAAGCTGTTAAGTTGTATCACAAGGCAGCTGAAAACGGTAACTACCTGGCGCAAGAGTATTTGGTAGTCGGCTACCAGGAAGGCTGGTTTGGATTGAAGAAAGATTCGAAAAAAGCCCAGTTCTGGCAAGCCAAGTTGGATAAAAATAACAATCCTTAAGCCACTACAGAGCTTCTAATTATAACTGTAGAGGGATGTTGTGATGGCCCCCATGTTGGGGCCGTTTTATTTAGAAGCCTTCTCACCGCAAACACCGCCCATTTTTCGAAGCAGCACTCGATCGGTTAGATTGAAAGTTGTTAAATTTTTCTAGGCTTCTTATGGCTTGCCTTAGAAGCCTTCTCACCGCAAACACCGCCCATTTTTCGAAGCAGCACTCGATCGGTTAGATTGAAAGTTGTTAAATTTTTCTAGGCTTCTTATGGCTTGCCTTAGAAGCCTTC